>JASHPP010000828.1 GCA_030038035.1 Trebonia sp. | reverse complement strand
GCCTCATCTTCGAGCGCGAATGGCGGCTCCCGGAAAATAGCGACCCGCGGACGCTGCTGACGGACGTACTGGAGTTCCTGCACGATGCGCTGATGATTGCCCTCAGCGAGGACCTGCCCCCGGCCCGCCGTCAGATCGTCTACACAGCATCCGAGGCGATAAGAGAGCTGGCCGCCGCCGCAGCCTGAGCAACCGGGCGTGTACTCCGGGGTCTGGCTCTGGCAACTGGGCCACTGACTGACTGGCCGACCCGGCAGCCTGGCCGCCGGTACCCGCTGCGGTCGCGGCTGCACTGCGCCCAGTGCGGGCGGCGGATGTGCGGCGCCAGCCGCCCCGACCGCGCCGGGAAGGTCACCTACACCTACTACGTGTGCCCGTGGCGGCCCGGCAACCCCCGCGACACCCGCCGCTGCCCCGGCCACGTGAACGCCTCGCTCCGCGAGGACGTCATCACCGCCGCCATCTCCGCATTCGTTGACCAGTACGTGCTCGGCCGGCGACGACACCAGCCCCGCGTTCACCGCCTACCGCGCCCGCATCCGCGAACGCTTCACCCAGCTCTACGACGAAAACGCCGCGCTCCAGGCCCAGCTCGACGCCCTCGCCGCGCAAGACACCGCGGCCGCCGACGCCGACCTGATCGCCCAGATCCCCTACGCCCCCAGCCTGCTCGCCAAAGCCCCGGCCCCGGTCCAGGAGGCCCTGTACGCCGCGCTCGGCATCCACGCCACCTACCGCGCCGACAAGAACCAGATCACCATCCGCGCCGTCCTCACCGACACCACCCCGCGCATCCTGCAGGCGCTCCTTGCCGACCCCCGGACAGACGGCGACTCCCCAAAACGATCACCAAATCCGTTTGGGGAGCCGCTAACCGGAAGGCTAACCGGCGATCACCCCTGCGGGAGGGGGTATTCCAGGCCGACGAGGCGCGCCAGGTCGCCGAGCGTGAGCTCGAACATCGGGGCCGGGTCGTCGAGGGCGAACTGCAGGTGACCGAACACCTCCATCGACACCGCGCCGTACAGCAGCACCCAGCAGCGCAGGAACACAAGGATCGCCCCGTCCGGCGCGTCGCTGTGCAGCCGCAGCGCGTCGCGGAACCGGCCAAGCTGCACCCGCAGTCCTGGGTCGATGTCCGAAGGGGCGGGCACGGGGAAGCGGACCGCGTCCCACAGCTCGAGGAACAGCGCGTAGAAGGTCCCGGCGAACTCCAGCGCGCACTGCTCGGCGATGTCGAACCGCCCGTCGTCGAGCCCGGGCAGCGGGACCCCGAAGAGCAGCGCGAACTCCTCGCGGTGGCCGAGCGCCCAGCGCCGGAACTCACGGCAGGCGGCGACCATCTTCACCGCGGCGTGCGCCCGCGCCACGGCCGGATCGTCGTGCCCGGCCCCATCGGCCGTCCCCGCCGCCCCGTCCAGCCCTGCCCCGCCCGGCCCTGCCCCGTGCGGCGGGACCGCCTCCTCGATGGCCCGCCTGATGTCACCGGCGAGCTCGCGGAACATCTCGGCTATCACGTTCCGCAGCAGTTCTTCCCTGCTGCTGTAGTAGCGGTAGAGCCCGGGCGCGGTCATCCCGATCTCGCGCGCGATCGCGCGCAGCGACGCGGCCGCCGGGCCGTGCTCGACCAGGAGCCGGCGGGCGGTCGCGGTGATCTCCTCCATCGTCGCCGCGCGCACGCGGTCGCGGCGGGTCGGCGAAGGGGCCGATGGCTGCGTCACTGATACCTCACGACTCTGTTTTACCTGCCGCGCCCTCCCGGCGGAAGAACATTGCGCTAACAGTCTTGACGAGAGTGAACGGCGTATGCGAAGTTAGCACCGTACTCAGTTTACGGTGTTCACCATAGTGATCGAAGGAAACGGCTCATCATGGCCCGGGGAGGCGTGATGTTCGAGGCGTGGGGACGCGTGCTGTACCGGACGAGGCGGCGCACGCTGGCGATCGCGGTCCTGTTCGCGATAGCCGCCGGGATCTGGGGGACCGGCGTGTTCGGCAAGCTCAACTCGGGTAACACCTTCACCCCGCCGGACAGCCAGAGCAACCAGGAAAGCAACCTCGCGGCCAGCGTCTTCGGCCGCGACGAGGCGGACGTGGTGGTGCTGTACCACAGCGCCACGATGACGGTGGCCGACCCGGCCTACCGGCAGGCCGTCACGACGGCGCTCGCCGGCCTGCCGTCCGCCGACGTCACCCGGGTCACCACGTACTGGTCGAGCGGGCAGCCCGCCCTGGTCTCCGCCGACCGGCACTCTACGTACGCGGCGCTGCAGCTGACGGGCGACAGCGACCAGGCGCGGCAGCGGACCTACCGGGCGATCGAGGGCGACTTCGCCGCGGCGCCCGGTGCGGCCGCGCTGGCCCGGGCCGGGATCAGCGAGCAGGTCGGCGGCACGGTGCCGACCGAGGTCGCCATCAACGGCGAGGTCACCGCCAACATCGCCAGGGCCGAGGGCATCTCACTGCCTGTGCTGCTCGTCCTGCTGCTGGTGATCTTCGGCAGCCTGGCCGCCGCGGCCCTGCCGGTCGCGATCGGCGGCCTGGCCATCCTCGGCTCGTTCACCGTGCTGCGGCTGCTGACGCTGGCCACCACCGTGTCGGTCTACTCGGTGAACATCACCACGATCATGGGGCTGGGCCTCGGCATCGACTACGGCCTGTTCGTCGTGACCAGGTACCGCGAGGAACTGCGCCGCCAGCCCACCGTCGAGCAGGCGGTGGCCAGAACGGTCGCCACCGCCGGCCGCACGGTCGTCGTCTCCGGCGTCACGGTGGCGCTGGCGCTGACCAGCCTGATGCTGTTCCCCGAGGTCTTCCTCCGCTCGATGGGCTACGGGGGCGTCGCCACGGTCGCGGTGGACGTGGTCGCCGCGGTCACCGTGCTGCCCGCGCTGCTCGCCGTCCTCGGCCACCGGGTCAACGCGCTGCGCGTCAGGAAGAGCGTCGGCCGGGCCCCGGCGGCGGAACACGGCGGCTGGTACCGCCTCGCGCGCAGCGTCATGCGCCGGCCGGTTGTTTACGTCACGGTGATCGTGCTCGGCCTGCTCGCCCTCGGCGCGCCCTTCCTGCGTATCTCCTGGGGCGGCACCGACGCCAGCGTGCTGCCCGCGAGCTCGGCCGTCCGGCAGGTGTCGCAGCAGCTGAGCAGCGAGTTCCCGGCCAATTCGACCGCGCCGGTCGAGGCCGTGGTCAGCGACGTCACCGACCGCGCGGCGCTGGCCGCCTACATCCGCGCGATCGACGCCGTGCCCGGCGTCACCGGCACCCAGGTCACCGGCCAGCGCGGGACGACCGTGCGGCTGGACGTCGGCTACCAGCCGGCGACCTACTCCCCGGCGGCACGCCAGATCGTCACCGACATCAGGCACATCCCGCCGCCGCGCGCGGCCGGCCACCAGCGCGCCACCGTTCTCGTCGGCGGCACGACGGCGCAGCTCGTGGACGAGCTGTCCAGCCTGGGCGCCACCCTGCCCGAGATGGCCCTGCTCGTCTGCGCCGCGACGTTCGTCCTGCTGTTCCTCGCCTTCGGCTCGGTGGTGCTGCCGGTCAAGGCGATCGTGATGAACGCGGCGTCGCTGTCGGCGACGTTCGGCGTGGTCGTGTGGGTGTTCCAGTGGGGCCACCTGTCCGGCCTCTTGCGGTTCACCCCGACGGGGACGATCGACCCGACGATGCCGATCCTGCTGCTGGCGATCATCTTCGGCCTGTCGATGGACTACGAGGTGTTCCTGCTGTCCCGCATCCGCGAGCGCTACGACCAGACGGGCGACAACACCGCCTCGGTCGCCTGGGGCCTGCAGCGCACCGGCGGCGTCATCACCAGCCTGGCGTTCCTGCTGATCATCGTCGTCGGCCTGTTCTCCGCGTCCGGGATCACGTTCCTCAAGCTGCTCGGCGTCGGCATGATCGTCGCTCTCCTCGTGGACGCCACCGTGGTCCGGGTGCTGCTTGTCCCGGCGACGATGCGGCTGCTCGGCCGCGCCAACTGGTGGGCGCCGGGTCCGCTGCGCCGCCTGTACGCCCGCTACGGGATCAGGGAAA
>JASHPP010000827.1 GCA_030038035.1 Trebonia sp. | reverse complement strand
CCGCCCGGCACCTCGCGCACGCCGATCCGCGGCGCGCGCCCTGGCGGGACGCAGATCGAGTAGGACCTGCGCTCCCCCGCGTGCCGGACGGTCAGCGACTGGCCGGGCAGGAACGCGAACGCGTCCCGCAGCGGGGCCGGCACGTCGAACGTGATCGCCGCCGCGTCCTCGGTCAGCGGCTCGACGGCCGACACGGTAAGCGGATAGCACACCGCGGACGGCATTCAGAACTCCTTGACGTGCTCGAACGGCTCCTGGCACGCCCGGCACTGGTACAGGGCCTTGCACGCGGTCGCGCTGAACCGGGCGGTCTGGCGGGTGTCGGCCGACCCGCAGCGCGGGCAGGTCACCGGCGTGCGGATGAGCGTGAGCGGTACGGGCGCCACCGATGAGGCGGCGGGGGCGAACGGGGCGGGCGGGGCGATCCCGGCCGCGGCGAGCTTGCGGCGGCCGTCGGCGGTGATCCAGTCGGTCGTCCACGGCGGGGACAGCACGGTCTGGATGTCGACATGCCGATATCCGGCCTGCGCCAGCCGACGGCGCAGGTCCGCGCCGATCTCGCGCATCGCCGGGCAGCCGGAGTACGTCGGGGTGATCGTGACGGTCACCGCGTCACCGTCCTCCCGCACGTCGCGGAGGATGCCGAGGTCCGCGATCGTGAGCATCGGAATTTCAGGATCCGGAACGGAGGCGGCCGTCTGCCACGCGGTCACCATCTCGCCTCCGGGTGGGCACGCGCCACGCTCTGCAGCTCGGCCAGGATGTAGCCCAACGCCTGCGTGTGCGTGCCGTCCCTGCCCGTCTTCCCGGCGACCGCGCGCAGCGGCGCGGCCGCGGGCCGGGTCAGGGTCGCCGCCGCGAACACGGCGTCGAGGAACGCGCCGGCTTCGCCGCCCAGGTCCAGCTCGCCCGCCAGCGGCCAGTAGCCGTCGAGGGCGGCCTGCATCTTCGCGTGCGACAGCTCCGTGCCGTCGCCGAGCCGGATCACCCACCCGGCGGCGTAGTCGCGGTGGTAGGTGAGCTCCTTGACGGACTTGGCGGCGATCGCGGCGAGCACGGGGTCTGGCGAGGCCGTGAGCTCCTGCAGGAGAGCCAGCCGCCAGGCGGAGAAGATCAGCAGCCGGGCGGCGAGCTCGGCGAAGTCGGCGTCGGCCCGCTCGACCAGCCGGACGTTGCGGAACTCGCGCTCGTCGCGGAAGAACGCGAGCCGGTCTTCGTCGCGACCGCCTTCTTCGGCCTGGCCCGCGCGGGTCAGCAGCAGCCGCGCCTGGCCGAGCAGGTCCAGCGCGATGTTGGCGATCGCGGTCTCCTCCTCGAGCTCAGGCGCGCGGGTGACCCACTGCTGTAGCCGGTGGCTGTAGATGAGCGCGTCGTCGCCGAGCTCCAGGCAGCACGCCGCGAGAGCGGCCGCGTCCACGCCGTCGGGGACCGCGGTGGCCACCCCGGCCAGCGGGTCCTCGAAGCCGGTGCCGAACGCCCAGCGGTGGTCGCCTGACTCCTGCGCCAGCGACAGGTAGGCGTCGAACTCGCTCATGCCCGGCCCATCACATGTGGGGCACGTCGTCGGGGATCGGGTAGAACGTCGGATGCCGGTAGACCTTGTCGGCGGCGGGCGCGAAGAAGGGGTCCTTCTCGTCCGGGCTTGACGCGGTGATCGAGGCCGCGGGCACCACCCAGATGCTGACCGCCTCGTTCCGCCGGCAGTACAGGTCGCGGGCGTGCCGCAGCGCCATCTCCGGGTCGGCGGCGTGCAGCGAGCCGACGTGCACGTGGTTCAGGCCGCGCTTGGCGCGCAGGAACACCTCGAACAGCGGCCAGTCCGAGACCGTCATGACGCCTCCCCGTGTTTGGCGGCGTACGCGACCGCCGCCTCCCGCACCCAGGAACCGTCCTCGTGGGCGGCCCGGCGGCGCGCGATCCGCTCGGCGTTGCACGGCCCGTTCCCGCCGATGACCGCCTTGAACTCGGCCCAGTCGACCGCGCCGAAGTCGTAGTGGCCGCGTTCTGGGTTCCAGCGCAGCTGCTCGTCAGGCAGGGTGACGCCGAGCTTGTCCGCCTGCGGCACGGTCATGTCGACAAACCGCTGCCGCAGTTCGTCGTTGGTATGCCGCTTGATGCCCCATGCCATCGACTGCCCGGTGTTCGGCGACTGGTCGTCAGGCGGGCCGAACATCATCAGCGACGGCCACCAGAACCGGTCAACCGACTCCTGCACCATGGCCTGCTGGGCGGCGGTGCCGCGCATCATCGTCAGCAGCAGCTCATACCCCTGCCGCTGGTGGAATGACTCCTCCTTGCAGATCCGGACCATCGCGCGGGCGTACGGCCCGTAGGACGAGCGGCACAGCGGCACCTGGTTGCAGATCGCGGCGCCGTCGACGAGCCAGCCGATCACGCCGACGTCCGCGTAGGACAGCGTCGGGTAGTTGAAGATCGAGGAGTACTTCTGACGGCCGCTGATCAGCAGCGCGGTCAGGTCGGCGCGGTCCGCGCCGAGGGTTTCCGCGGCCGCGTACAGGTACATCCCGTGCCCGGCCTCGTCCTGCACCTTGGCCAGCAGGATCGCCTTGCGGCGCAGGCTGGGCGCGCGGGTGATCCAGTTGCCCTCCGGCTGCATCCCGATGATCTCCGAATGCGCGTGCTGGGCGATCTGCCTGATCATCGTCTTGCGGTAGCCGTCGGGCATCCAGTCCCGCGGCTCGATCTGCCGCAGCTG
>JASHPP010000826.1 GCA_030038035.1 Trebonia sp. | reverse complement strand
CCGGGCCGCGCCGGGCAGCGCCCGCCGGAGCGGTGACGCTCCCGGTGGCGCCCGGGACCGCCGTCGAGGCGGTCACGGCGGGAACCCTCAGGGTCATCCCCGCGGGTGACGGGACGTCGACGGTTGTCCTGTCCGGCACCGACGGCGCCACCTACACCTACCGCGACGTGACCGTGACCACGGCGCGGCGCACCCGGGTGGCCGCGGGCACGCCGATTGGTGTCAGCGGACCCGGCGGGCTCACGTTCTCGATCTCCGTGCCCGACGTGCGCGGCGCAGTCGACGCCGACGAGGCACTCCAGGCGTGGGCGGCCGGCCTCAGCGTGAATGTCCGCGCGCTGCCCGCCACCGTCGTGCCGGACACTGCCGCGCCGGCCCGCACGCAGGTACTGCTCGTTACCGACGCGGGCGCGGGCAGCACCGGCACGGACCTGGCGGCGTCCGTGGCCAGCCAGCTGGTCACGGTGCGGGCCAGCACGGCCGGCGATACGCGGGACGGCCCGGCGCTCGCGGTTCTCGCAGCGCTGCGCTCTCGCGGCACTCCCGGCACGCACGCCACTCCCGGCACGCACGCCACTTCCGGCACCGACGGCAGCGCCGGCGCGCGGCTGGTGATCGTCGCCCTGGCGAACGGGACGCCAGCCCAGGCCGCGGTGCTCGCGGCTCGGCTGCCCGCGGGCCTGGATGTGCTGTGGGTCGCCCCGCCGGCGACCACGCCCAGGCAGGCCGCGGCGTACCGGGCGATCGTCGCCGCCAGGCCCGGGTTCCGCGTCGAATCGCTGCCGAGCGCCCTCGCCGGCGTGAGCGCGGGGCCGCTGCGCGCGCTGGCGACGGCCACGCTGGTCGCCGCCTACGCGTCCGCGGCCTACCGCCTGCCGGCACTGTCGGCGCTCTCGGCGCAGGCGGCCCGCACCGTGCTCGGCTGGGCCGAACTACAGCTCGGCAAGCCCTACAAGTACGCGGCCGCCGGGCCGGGCAGCTTCGACTGTTCGGGGCTGACGATGGACGCCCTCGCCCAGGCCGGGATCACCGTGACCCACAACGCGAACGCCCAGTGGCAGCAGACCCGGTCCAGTCCCGTCGCGGAGGACAAGCTCGCGCCCGGCGACCTGGTCTTCTTCGTCGGCGCCGACGGCTCGCCGACCGCCCCCGGCCACGTAGGGATCTACGTCGGCTACGGCGACATCATCGATGCGCCGTACACCGGGGCGGATGTGCGCTTCGACCGGCTGGCCAGCATCGGCGGGTACATCGGCGCGACAGATCCGTACGCCGCCAGCTACGCCGCCGCGACCGCCGGACCCGGCGCGCCGCTTCCCGCCGCACCGGACCTGGCGACGCCCGCGGCCCTCAACCAGTACCAGAGCTTCGCCCGGACGCTCGCCGACGCCGCCTGGGGACCGGGCCAGTTCCCCTACCTGTACCTGCTGTGGGAAAGGGAGTCCGGGTGGAACCCCGCCGCGACCAACCCGGTCTCTGGCGCGTTCGGCATCCCGCAAGCGCTGCCCGCGGCAAAGATGGCCGCCGCCGGGCTGGACTGGGCGACCGACCCGTACACGCAGATCATCTGGGGCATCGGGTACATCCAGGCCACCTACGGCACACCGCAGGCCGCGTGGGCCCACGAACTGGCCTACAGCTGGTACTGACGTCGCTTTGCCCCGACGAATACATCAACTGACGGATGTTTCCGGCTGAAACTTGCAGCAGGATTTGCCGTGCAACCATCTGCCTAGGACACCACCCCGCTAAGGAATCCGATGAACACGATGGCGCGGTCCGCGTGAACTCCACGCGCGATGCCAGGGAGCCGGCGCCGCCGCCGGCCGAGCTGGACCAGGTTATCGCCGCCCATGCCTTCCGCCGCGCGGCGGCCGCGTTCGCCGACGCCGTCGCCGCCGCCCGCGCGCACGAGCTCGGCAAGGCGCGCAAACTGGCCGCCGAGGCGGCTGAGCACCTTGCGATGGCCGAACGGGCGCAGCACGGACTGGGTTTCCGCACGTACGCCAGACCCAGGGGCGAACCCTAACAAAGGCGTACAGGAAGCGATTCCAGGCCGTGGATGAGGCTGCTTGGACGCCACCGCAGCGTCGCCGCCGGCGCCGCGAGCGACAGGTTCGGGAACCGCGCGAGCAGTGCGCCGAACGCGACCTCGCCTTCCAGCCGGGCCAGCGGCGCGCCCAGGCAGTAGTGAATCCCGTGCCCGAACGCCAGGTGGCCGCCCGCGTCCCTGCCGACGTCGAGCGCGTCGGGCGAGCCGAACCGCGACGGGTCGTGGTTCGCCGACGACGTCACGCACAGCACCCACTCGCGGGCCGGGATCGTCACCCCGCCGATCTCCACCGGCTCGAGGGTGTACCGGTCGGTCGCGTGGTTGAGCGGGTTGGCGTACCGCAGCAGCTCCTCCACGGCCGACGGGAGCAGCGACGGATCGGCCCGCAGCCGGGCGAGCTCCGGCGGGTGGGTCTGTTATGTCTCAAGAGACGCCACCGGCCGTTCGGATGACGCCAAAAGCCCGGCCGGTTACGGTCGCGACCGAGCGGTCGGCGGCCAGCCGGCGCGTAGAGTTGCATGCGTGGCAGACCCCTCCCGCTACAGGCCCGCACCGGGGGCGATCCCGGAAGAGCCGGGTGTGTACCGGTTCCGCGACGAGCGGGGGCGGGTCATCTACGTCGGGAAGGCCAAGTCGCTGCGGCAGCGGCTTAACCAGTACTTCGCCGACTTCACCGCGCTGCACCCGCGCACGCAGGCCATGCTCACCACCGCCGCCGGGGTCGACTGGACGGTCGTGAAGACCGAGGTCGAGGCGCTGCAGCTGGAGTACTCCTGGATCAAGGAGTTCGATCCCCGGTTCAACGTCAAGTACCGCGACGACAAGAGCTACCCCTACCTCGCGGTGACCATGGACGAGGAATTCCCCCGGGTCATGGTGATGCGGGGTGCCAAGCGCAAGGGCACCAGGTACTTCGGCCCGTACAGCCACGCCTGGGCGATCAGGGACACGGTCGACACGCTGCTGCGGGTCTTCCCTGTGCGGACCTGCTCCACGGGCGTGTTCAAGCGCGCCGGCCAGATCGGCCGGCCGTGCCTGCTCGGCTACATCGGCAAGTGCAGCGCGCCGTGCGTCAAGCGGATCAGCGCGGCCGGGCACAGGGAGCTGGCCGAGGACTTCTGCGACTTCATGTCCGGCCAGACGGCGCGGTTCATCAGGAAGCTCACCGCGCAGATGAGGGAAGCCTCCGACGCCGAGGAGTACGAGAAGGCCGCGCGGCTGCGAGACGACGTCAAGGCGCTGGAACGGGCGCTGGAAAAGCAGGCCGTGGTGCTCGGCGACGGCACCGACTGCGACGTGATCGCGCTGGCCGAAGACCAGCTCGAGGCCGCCGTGCAGGTCTTCTACGTGCGCGGCGGGCGGATCCGCGGCCAGCGCGGCTGGGTGCTCGAGAAGGTCGAGGACGTGACCACAGGCGGCCTCGTCGAGCACTTCCTCGGCCAGTTCTACGGCGAGGGCCTCGGCGAGCAGGCCGCGGTCAACGCCGGCCTACCGCGCGAGGTGCTCGTGCCCGAGCTGCCGCCCGACTGCGCCGCGATGACCGAATGGCTGTCGGCCCGCCGCGGCGGCCCCGTGCAGCTGCGGGTCCCGCAACGGGGCGACAAGAAGGCCCTGGCGGAGACCGTCGCGCGCAACGCCAAGGAGGCGCTGGCGCTGCACAAGACCCGGCGGGCCAGCGACCTGACCACGCGCAGCCAGGCGCTGCACGAGATACAGCAGGCGCTCGGCCTTGACGACGCGCCGCTGCGCATCGAGTGCTACGACGTGTCGAACCTGCAGGGCACGCATGTGGTCGCCTCGATGGTCGTGTTCGAGGACGGCCTGGCCCGCAAGAGCGAGTACCGCCGGTTCTCCGTGCGCGGGTTCGACGGCAGCGACGACATCTCCGCCATCCGCGAGGTGATCACCAGGCGGTTCCGCCGCTACCTGGCCGAGCGGGAGGAGACCGGCGAGCTTGACCGGCTCGGCGACCCCGAGGCAAGGGAAGAGCAAAACCTTCTTTCCTCCGAACGGTCCGTGGCGACTGGCCAGCGCAAGTTCGCCTACCCGCCGAACCTGGTCGTCGTGGACGGCGGGGCCTTGCAGGCCGCGGCGGCCGCCGGCGCGCTCGCCGAGCTCGGCATCGACGACGTGGCCGTCTGCGGCCTGGCCAAGCGCCTGGAAGAGGTGTGGCTGCCGGGGGAGTCCTACCCGGTGATCTTGTCCCGCAGCAGCGAGGGGCTGTACCTGCTGCAGCGGGTGCGGGACGAGGCGCACCGGTTCGCGATCGCCTACCACCGGGCCAGGCGGGGCAAGGCGGCGACCGCCTCGGCGCTGGACGGCGTGCCGGGGCTCGGCCCGGCGCGGCGGGCCGCGCTGCTGAAGAAGTTCGGCTCGGTGCGGGCGGTGTCGGCGGCGTCGGCCGACGAGATCGCCGCGGTGCCGGGAATCGGGCCCCGGCTGGCCGGGACGATCGTCGCGACGCTGGCCAGACCACAGGTGCGGGGGAGCTCGGGGGGACGTGATGACACAGACGAACGGTGACCGCACGGCGCACGGGGCGCCCGACATCGTCATCATCACCGGGATGTCGGGGGCGGGCCGCTCCACCGCGGCCAAGTCGCTTGAGGACCTCGGCTGGTTCGTGGTCGACAACCTGCCCCCCGCGCTGCTGCCCACGATGCTGGACCTGGCGGACCGCGCGTCGCTGGCCGGCATCGCCGCGATCGTCGACGTGCGGTCGCGGGCGTTCTCCACGGACCTGAAGACCGCGATCTCCTCCCTCGGCGCGCGCGGCGTCTCGCCCCAGGTGGTGTTCCTCGAGGCGGCCGACGAGGAGCTGGTCCGCCGGTTCGAGAACGTGCGCCGCCCGCACCCGATGCAGGGGGCGGGCACGATCATCGACGGCATCGCCGCCGAACGCGACCTGCTGCGCGCGGTCCGCGGCGACTCCGACGTCGTGCTCGACACCTCCGCCCTGAACGTGCACGAGCTGCGGGCGCGGATGCACGGCTACTTCGGCGGCGACTCGATGACAAGGCTGCGGCTGACGATCGTGTCGTTCGGCTACAAGTACGGCCTTCCCGTGGACGCGGACATGGTCGCCGACTGCCGGTTCCTGCCGAACCCGCACTGGGTTCCCGAGCTGCGCCCGCTGACCGGGCTTGACGCGGCGGTGCGCGACTACGTGCTCAGCCAGCAGGGCGCCGCGGCGTTCCTGGACTCCTACGTGACCGTGCTCGACGTGTCGCTGACCGGGTTCGAGCGGGAAGGCAAGCGGTTCGTCACGCTGGCCGTCGGCTGCACCGGCGGCAAGCACCGGTCGGTGGCGGTCGCCGAGCTGCTGGCGGCGCGCCTCGGCGGCCGCGACGTCACGGTGTCGCACCGGGACCTGGGACGGGAGTGACCGGTTGACACCGCAGACTCCGCTGGCGCCGTCGGCCCGAGCGCTGCGGGTTGTCGCGCTCGGCGGCGGGCACGGGCTCGCGGCGTCGCTGGCCGCGCTGCGCCGGGTGACGTCCGAGGTGACCGCGATCGTGACCGTCGCGGACGACGGCGGGTCCTCCGGCCGGCTGCGCCGGGAGTACGGCGTGCTCCCGCCCGGGGACCTGCGGATGGCGCTCGCCGCGCTGTGCGGTGACGACGAGTGGGGGACTACCTGGTCCCGCGTGGTGCAGCACCGGTTCGGCGGTGACGGCGAGCTCGCCGGGCACGCGGTCGGCAACCTGCTGATCACCGCGCTCGGGGAACTGCTCGGCGACCCGGTGGCCGGGCTGGACTGGGTCGGGCGGCTGCTCCGGGTGTGCGGGCGGGTGCTGCCGATGGCGGCGGTGCCGCTGGACATCGCCGCGTCGGTGGAAGGCGCGGACCCGGCCCGGCCGCGCGCGATCTCGGTCGTGCGCGGCCAGTCGGCGGTCGCCGTGACGACCGGACGAGTGCGGTCGATCGAGCTGGTGCCCGCCGACCCGCCGGCGGTGCCAGAGGCGCTCGCCGCGGTGCTGTCGGCGGACTGGGTCGTTTTCGGCCCCGGGTCGTGGTTCACCAGCGTGCTGCCGCACCTGCTCGTCCCGTCGCTGGCCGCCGCCCTGAGCCAGACGTCGGCGCGGCGGCTCGTGGCGCTGAACCTGGTGCCGCAGCCCGGGGAGACCGAAGGATTTTCGCCGCACCGCCATCTGGAAGTTCTCGCCGATCACGCGCCATCATTGTCTTTTGACGTGGTGCTCGCCGATCGCGGCGCCGCGCGAGGGGCGGAGGGCGAACTGGAGAAAGCAGCGGCGCTGCTGCACGCGTCGCTTGTGCTTGCCGATGTCGCCGCGGACGACGGCGCCAGGCATGACCCGGTGCGGCTCGCGGCCGCGTACCGGAATGTTTTCGCTGACGGATTAGTTCGCGGGGGCGTGACCGACCACAGTGGGGGTGGTTTCTAGATGGCGATGACCGGTCTGGTGAAA
>JASHPP010000825.1 GCA_030038035.1 Trebonia sp. | reverse complement strand
TCGTGATTATTCGTACGCTGGCATGTGACAATTGGTCAGTCGAGCGTCTGAAGATTTGTCTTGGATACTCTCACTCGGTCGATGGCGCTGCAAGGGTTACATTCTGGGTCCTCCGGTTGGCGCGTGCTGGGTTGTATCCCCGCACGCCCGGCCACGCTCCGCCCTTGTGTCGCGCCACAAAGCTGGCTAACGCAGCGTTAACCTGCGTGGGCGCGGCGCGGTGAGCAGCCATCGAGATTATGTCGATCACGGATATCTATGAGTCTGCTGAGATGCCAGATGCCCTCCTGGGGGTTGGGAGATACGGATGCCTGATGCGCCGGAGGATATCGTGACAACCACCCAGGACGCCGTGCATTCGGCCCCCGGTGACCGACCGGTGACCGAACCGATAACGACAACGAAGGCCACGGTGGCCTGCCGGCCCGCGGGCCTGTGCTGGGCGCCACGCCGGCTGCTCCGCGCCGTGCTCGCCGATCCGGGGTACGGGCCGCTGCCCGGGCTGCTGCTCATCCTCACGGCGGTCACCGGCATCGTGGACGCGGTGTCGATCCTGGCCCTCGGCCGGGTCTTCGTCGCCAACATGACAGGGAACGTGGTGTTCGCCGGCTTCGCCGCCGTCGGCGCGCCGGGGTTCTCGCTCAGCGCCTCGCTGTTCGCGCTGGCCGGCTTCCTCGTTGGCGCGGCGGCCGGCGGCACGCTGGCGACCAGGGCGGGCCATGACCGCGGGGTGCTGCTGCGGGCGGGCGCCGCCGCGGAACTGGTCTTCGCCGGCATCGCGCTGATCCTCGCCGCGTCATCGGGCGCGCGCGGGGTCAGCCACGGCACGCTGGGCATGACCGGGGGCGCGTTCGGCCCCGCGGTCACCGACGCCGTCGCCGCGCTCCTCGCCGTCGCGATGGGCATCCAGAACGCGGTCGCGCGCAGGCTGGCCGTGCCTGACATGACCACGACCGTGCTCACGATGACGCTGACCGGCCTCAGCGCCGACTTCCGTGGGGTGATCCGCGGTACCGGCGCGATCCGGGCGGCGGCCAGGGTGGACCTCGGCCGCCGTCTGCAGGTGGTCGCCACCATGCTCGCGGGCGCCGTGCTGAGCGGCTGGCTGGTCCTCAACGTCAGCGTGGTGTCCGCGCTGAGCCTGGCGACGGCCCTGCTGGCCGTGGTCGCGACGGGCGCCGCCCTTGCCGCGAGCCGCCCCGGCGCCCCCGGGACCTGGCGCGCCGCCCCCGCGAAACGGTAGGGGGTGGGCACAGGGCGTGGCTCGCTCGCCGGTCAACCCCAGGGGCAATGCTGGGGAGTTAAGGTCCGGGAGCAGTGGTCAAGGATCGTCGGCGGCGGCCCGGGATGGCCTGGATGGTGTCGGCGATGGCGATCCGGGGCGCCTGGCACAGGGCCGAGAGCGTCCGCGTCTCCTGTTGAAGGCCGGCCGGTCGCCGGAGCGCGGTACCCGGCCGCCGGGCAGGGTGTGCCGGGTGGCATCCGGCAGGTGCGGCAGCTTGCGCGCCCGGGCCAGCTCCCCGTCAGCGGTGCTGGCGGAGCCGAAGGCCGCGCCGGGCAGCGCGCGGGTCCCTCTCTCGCGAGCGTCATGAGCTGGATGACCGGGTAGCCGACCTGGCCGGGGGATGTTTTCATCTTGCCCGGCCAGGCCCGGTTCGGCGGGGTATCGGCGGCCGACAGCCGCCGAAGGCCACCGTCCGGTAAGCGAGGCAATTGGGCCGTTGGCGCAGCCGGCCCGATACAGCCGGGCCGTTGGCGCAGCCGGCCCAGTCAGGGAGGCCGGGTAGCGGCCGGAGCGGGGGCTATTGGCTGGGTGCGCGGTGTTCGCCGGACATGAGCAACGGAGGTCATGAGCAACGGAGGTCCGGCATGACGGGTGCCGACCAAGATCACCTGCCGCGAAGGACCTCCGTCGCGCGTTCGGTCTGCCATCTGTTCTGCTGTCACGTCGGTTAGCAGGACGATTACGGTGGCTGCGGGGGTGTTCGGCCCGGGTCATCTGGGTGAGCTGACGCAGATCGTGCCGTTCGGGCTGGCGGATGCGGTGCTGGCGGAGACGGGGGCCACCGGGCGGCGGCTGCGGCTGCTGCCCTCGCGGGCGGGGCTGTATTTCGTGCTCGGGATCGTCTTGTTTCCCGGTGCCGGGTACCAGGGGGTCTGGGCGAAACTGACTGATGCGCTGGATGCGGTGGTCCCGGACCTCAAGGCCCTGCGGGGCCTTCGGCGGCGGATCGGCGCTGCCCCGCTGAAGGCCCTGTTCGAGGTGCTGGCCGGGCCGCTGGCCTGGCCGCGGACCCCGGGGGTGATGTCCGGCCGGTACCGGACGGTGGCCTTCGACGGCTGCCAGTCCATCCGTGTCCCCGACAGCGAGCTGAACCGGTCCTGGCTGGGGAAGCTCAACGCGGCGCTGGGCGAGACCGGCTACCCGGCGATCCGGCTGATGACCCTATGCGAGACCGGCACCAGGGCGCTGACCGGCGCGGTGTTCGGCTCCCCGGCCGACGGGGAGACCACCCGGGCCCGCAAGCTGCTCCACCTGCTGGACGCCCGCCCGCCGCCCGCCGGTACTGCAGCGGTTCCCCGACGGGTCGTTCCTGTCAGTCATCGGCGGGGTCAAGGTCCGCATCATCCCCGCTGATGTGAGGGTCACCTGCCACGACGGCACCCGCTACGGCGACTGCTACCGGCTGGCCACCACGATCTTGGACTGGCGCGCCTATCCCGCCGGCGCCTTGATCACCCTCTATCACCAAAGATGGGAGCACGAGGTCAGCTATCTCGCCTTGCGGCACACCCCGCTGACCGGACGGGTGACGCCCTCGGGTGACCCCGAGGGCGTCAAGCGGGAGATGCGGGCACTGCTGGCGCTATACCAGGCACTGCGGATCGCGGTCACCGACGCCGTGCAGACCGTCCCGGGAACCGACCCCGACCGGGCCAGCTACCAGATCGCCGTCGAAACCGCCCAGCTCACGGTCACCAGTGCCCGCGGCATCCTCCCCGCCACCCCGGACCTGGCCGGCGAGACCGGCCGCGCCGTCCTGGCCAGCCTGCACGGCCCGCGCCGCCCCCGCGTCTGCGCACGCAAGGTCAAATCCCCGCTCAGCCGCTGGAACAAGAACCCGCCCGGCAAACCCTCCGCCAGCCTGCGGATCACCAGCGTGACCACCATCACCGATTACCAGGACAAACCCGCGACACGCCGACGACGGTCCTTGAACCCCGCCACCGGACCCTAACTCCCCGGCATTGACCCTAGGGGTAGCTTCAGCCCCACACTTCGCGGGCGGTCTCGACGATGAGGCGGAGCTTGGCGATTTCCTCGTCCCGGGTGAGCGAGTTGCCCTCGACCGTGGAGGAGAAGCCGCACTGGCCGGACAGGCACAGCTGGTCGAGCGGCGCGTACGTGGCGGCCTCGTCGATCCGGCGCTTGAGCTCGTCCTTGGACTCGAGTTCCGGCCGCTTGGTGGTCACCAGGCCGAGCACGATCTGCTTGCCCGCGGGGACGAAGCGCAGCGGCTCGAACCCGCCGGACCGCTCGTCGTCGTACTCCATGAAGAACCCGTCCACGTCGAGTTCGCTGAACATCGCCTCGGCGACGAAGTCGTAGCCGCCAGAGGCGACCCACGAGGACCGGTAGTTGCCGCGGCACATGTGCGTGGCGATCGTCATGCCGGCCGGCTTGTCCTTGACCGCGTCGTTGATCAGGCTGATGTAGCGCAGGTGCATGTGCTCGGCGTCCTCGCCGCGCTCGGCGATGTACTCGCGCTGTGCCGGGTCGTTGAGATAGGCCAGCGACGTGTCGTCGATCTGCAGGTAGGTGCAGCCCTGCTCGCCGAGCCTGCGCACCTCCTCGGCGTACGCGGCGGACACGTCACTCCAGAACTCCTCGGGGTCCGGGTAGACGGACTGGTCGATCACGGCGGACAGCCCGGACCGGTAGTGCACCATCGACGGCGCCGGGATCGTGAGCTTCGGGACCGAGTCCCCCGCGATCGACTGCAGGAACGCGAAGTCGTCGCCGAAGATCGTCTTGTCCATGCTGACCCGGCGGCTCACGTGGATCGCGTCCGGGGTGAACTCGATCGTGCCGTCGGCGTTGCGGAACCGCGATAGCAGGTGCCCTGGCACCTTCTCGATGCCGCCGATCTGGTAGATGAAGTCCATGTGCCAGGAGTGACGGCGGAACTCGCCGTCGGTCACCGACCGCAGGCCGACGTCCTGCTGCAGCGCCACCGCGTCGCGGATGGCAGCGTCCTCGGCGTTCCGCAGCTCGCCCGCGGTGATGTTCCCCGCCGCGAAGTCGTCGCGGGCCCGCCGCAGCTCCGGCGGCCGGAGCAGGCTGCCGACGTGGTCCGCACGGAACGGAGGAGTTGTCCTCGGCGACATGGCTCATCCTCAGGGTCGGCGACGGGTACCGGCATCGTATACGATCCGGGGCGGCCGCGCCAGGGCAGGGCTGCCGGGCCGGAAAGGAAATCCCGCCAGATGATTTCTCATACACCACCTGCGACTTTGCCCGCGTCAGCCGTCCGGCGGACGGCTGACGCGGGTTACACCACCAAATGCGGCTGCCTAACATTAGGGAATATATTTCGAATTAGTTCGTTTCGTGAATGAAACCCGGCAGCTCGTCGGGAGGTTTTAGCCGGTGCCGGCGCACACCAGGTCACCAGCGCAAACGCGCTTCGCGCAGCACTATCACGTCCAGATGACAACGAATACAAGTGCCTGTTAGCCGGCGGCGCGGCTGACGCCGCCCGCCGCAGTCAGCCCGTGTCATCGCCGGCTAGACGGGATTGGCCTCTGGCGGCTTTTTCGCGAACATCGAGCCCGCGCCGCCCCCGTCGAGGACCAGCGTCTGGCCGGTCATGTAACCGGACGCGTCCGACGCCAGGTACGCCACCGCCGCGGCGATGTCCTCGGGGTAGCCGGAGCGGCCGACGGCCAGCATGGCGCCGCGCCGCTTGACCTCCGCGTCCACGTCGAGCGCCGGGTCGAGGGACAGCATCGAGCGGCTGGTCGCGACCATCCCCGGCGCGATCGCGTTCACCGTGATCCCCCACGGCGCCACGTCGGCGGACAGCGCCCGGGTGAATCCGAGGATGCCCGCCTTCGAGGCCGAGTACGCGGTCGACATGGCCGCCGCGACCTGGCCGGCCTGGCTGGAGATGTTGATGATCCGGCCCCAGCGCTGCGCCCGCATGTGCGGCACGGCGAACCTGGACATCAGGTAGGTGCCCCGCAGGTTCACCGCGATCTGCCGGTCGAAGGCCTCGATCGGCACGTCCTCGATGTCCTGCCGGTCCAGGCCCTGCGGTGCCCCCGCGAC
>JASHPP010000824.1 GCA_030038035.1 Trebonia sp. | reverse complement strand
GGGTTCCTGGCCGGCGCGGAACCGGTGCGGCAGGTGGTCGGGGTGCACGAGCGGTGCCAGACGCCGGTGGAGTTCCAGATCCGGCCGCAGTGGTTCATCGCGGTGCGGTCGCACGCCGATCGCTTCCGCGCCCGCGCCGCCGAGCTCGAATGGCTTCCGCCGTCGATGCGGCGCCGCCTTGAGGACTGGATCGACGGGCTGAAGTGGGACTGGAACATCACCAGGCAGCGGTACTACGGCGTGCCGTTTCCCGTGTGGTTCTGCGCCGCGTGCGCGACGCCGGTGCTGGCGCGGGTCGCCGACCTGCCGGTGGACCCCGCTTGCCGACGATCCGCCGACGGCGGCCTGCCCGTCGTGCGGCTCCTCGTCCCTGGCGGGCGACCCCGACGTGATGGACACCTGGATGACGTCGTCGCTGACGCCCCAGATCAACGACGGATGGGCGATGCCGGGGGCCGGCACCGACCCCGCGCTCGCGCCGATGTCGATGCGGGTGCAGGCCTTCGAGATCATCAGGACCTGGCTGTTCTATTCGGTCGTGCAGTCGGAGCTGCTGTTCGGGCGGCTCCCGTGGCGGACGGCGCTGATCTCCGGGTGGGGGCTGAACGAGCAGGGCCGCAAGATCTCCAAGCGCGACCTGGAGCGGCACACCGGGGCGGACGGGTTCAACAGGTACGTCCCCGACGACGTGCTCGCGAAGTACGGCGCGGACGCGCTGCGGCTGTGGGCGACCAAGGGGCGGATCGGATCGGACCTGCGCTACAACGAGAAGGACGTGCGGGCCGGGCGCAAGTTCGCCGTCAAGCTGTGGAACGTCGGGCGGTTCGCCTCGCTGCACCTTGGCGGGTCGCCGCCGCCCGGTCCGTACGTGGCCGCGGCCGGCCGGGACGTGGTGGACCGCTGGCTGCTGTCGCACCTCGCGGAGACTGTCGATTTGTCGACCGACGCCTTCGACGCGCACGACTACATGCAGGCGCACCAGGCGGCGTCGCGGATGTTCTGGTCGGTGTACTGCGACAGGTACCTGGAGATGATCAAGGACCGGCTGGCCGCGGACCGCGGCGACGACAGCGGCCGGGCGAGCGCCCTGTGGACGCTGTGGGAGTCGTTCCGGGTGCTGCTCGGGCTGTTCGCGCCGTTCGCGCCGTTCGTCACCGAGCACCTGTACCAGCGGTTCTACGCGGCGCGTGAGGATGCCGGGTCGCTGCACCTGACGCGCTGGCCGGCCGCCGACCCAGCGTGGCGGTCGGAGTCGGACCGGCGGACCGTGGACCAGCTCACCGTGCTGCTCGACGCCACCCGCGCGCTGCGCGCCGAGCTGCGGCTTGGCAGCACGGCGCGGCTGCGCTCGGTGACCGTGCAGGCCCACACCCCGGCGGCCGGGGCACTCCTCGACGTGATCGCCGAGCCCCTGCGGCTGGCCGCCCGCGCGGACGCCGTCGTGCGCGGGCAAGCCGGGCGCGCAAGCGGCGTGGACGGCATCACGCTCGCCATCGACCGCTAAGGGGCCTTGGGGCCGGTTGGGACTGGCCGTCCGAGGGTCAGCGCTGGCCGGCGTACCGGGTCCGGGGAGACAGCAGCGCCCAGACGATGACCACGTCGATGGCGATCACCACCACCGACCAGACGGGGGAGTAGGGGATGTACAGGAAGTTGAGCACGGCGCTGATGCAGGCGAGGACGATGCCGACGATCCGTGCCCAGAGCTTGTCCATGAACAGGAACACGCCGGCCACGAACACGGCCGCGCCCACGATGAGGTGGATCCATCCCCAGCCGGTGATGGAGACGTTGTACACGTAGTGCGGCAGCGTGACGAAGAACGAGCCCCTGATGATGGCGGCGAGTCCTTCGAGGAAGTTCCACAGGCCGGACACCATCATCAGCACCGCCGCCGTGATCGAGAAGCCGAGCACCGCGCCGGCCGGCCTCGGCTCGGCGTAGCCGGCGTCGTCGAAGCTCTGCGCCGGGCGGGGCACGTACTGGCTGGTCTCCTGCCGCGTGGCCGGTACGGTCTGCGTGGCCTCCGCTGCCTGCGGCGGCTGGGCTGTCTGCGGCCTGCCCGCGGGAGTCTGCGGGCCGGCCTGTGTCCCGGCGTCGCGAGCCGGCTGGTCGTCTGTGTGGCTCATCGAACTGCCTCCCTTCAGACGTGGCGCCACGGCAAAGCCGGCGCCACTGGGTCGCGAACGTACCGACCGCCGGTCGCGCGGGTCTTCACCCCACCTGGGTGATTTGACGGGGAAGCGAGTCTTTTGACTGAATATCAAATATTCGAAATAACTTACGATCAGCTATGATGATCGCGCCGGCGCGGCGGCCGAGGGCCCCGGTGACCGATCGCTGGATTACCCCTATCGAGGTAGGGGTAGGTTCTTGCGACGGGGGAGAGTTAAGTGACGCAACTTTCGCAAGTCGCTCAAATCTCCGGTGAGGCGAAGCATGGCCATGGGCATGGGCATGGGCATGAGTCATGCCTACTTGACGACAAGCTGCGGGTGCCCCGGCTTGGTGCCGACATAGTCCCACGCAGTCGCCTGACCGGGTTGATCGAGCGGGCAGCAACGCATCCAGTCACCGCGATCACCGCCCCGGCCGGTGCCGGGAAGACGGTCGCCTGCGCCACCTGGGCAACCGCCGTCGCACGGTCACGACGTGTCGCGTGGCTCAACCTTGA
>JASHPP010000823.1 GCA_030038035.1 Trebonia sp. | reverse complement strand
GGCACCCGCGACGTGGGCCGCCGGCGCCCGCCCCGCCACCGCGCTGCGTGCCGAGTGAGCCCGCCAGCCGGCCGCCCTGCCGTAGCGTGGGACCCGTGACAGGCGAGCCGGGGACGGCCGCGAGGCTCCGGGTGGTGATCGGCGAGGACTCGGTGCTGCTGCTGGCCGGCCTGGTCAAGCTGCTTGACGGCGCCGGGTTCGAGGTGGCGGCCACCGCGGGCGACGCCGCCGCGCTGCTTGCCGCCGTCGAGGCGCAGCGGCCCGACCTGGTGATCGCCGACGTGCGGATGCCACCGACCCACACCGACGAGGGCATCAGGGCCGCGCTCGCGATCCGCGCCCAGTGGCCGGACATCGCCATCCTCGTGCTGTCGCAGTACGTGGAGGAGCGGTACGCCGCCGACCTGCTGTCGGCGAACACCAGCAGCGTCGGCTACCTGCTCAAGGACCGGGTCGCCGACGTGGCCGATTTCCTCGACGCGCTGCGCCGGGTGGCGGCGGGCGGCACCGCGCTTGACCCCGAGGTGGTGGCGCAGCTCCTGCTGCGCCGCGGCGGCGACCCGCTGCGCACGCTGACCCAGCGCGAGCGTGACGTTCTCGCGCTGATGGCCGAGGGCCGCTCCAACACCGAGATCGCGGCGGCCCTGGTGATCACCGACAGCGCGGTGAGCAAGCACATCAACTCGATCTTCGCCAAGCTCGGGCTGTACCCCGGCGACACCGGCCACCGCCGGGTCCTCGCGGTGCTGCGCTACCTCGGGGCGGCGCCGGCGCCCTAGGGCTGGTACGAGCCGGGCTCCCAGGCCCGAGTGGAGACGCCGATCGTGTTCCACGCGTTGATGGCCACGAGCAGCGCGACCAGCGCGCCGATCTCCGCGGGGCTGAACTGCGCCGCGACCGCCGCGTAGTCGCCATCAGGAACGTGCGTGCTGGCCAGCAGCGTCACCGACTCGGTGAACGCGAGCGCGGCCCGCTCGCGCTCGGTGAAGAACGTGGTCTCGCGCCAGGCGGGCAGGGCGTAGATGCGCTGCTCGGTCTCGCCGATCGCGCGGGCGTCCTTGGTGTGCATGTCAATGCAGTAAGCGCAGCCGTTGAGCTGCGAGGCGCGGATCCGGATCAGCTCGCGGAGCCTGGGCTCGATGCCCGCGTCGTCGAGTTCCTTCGTGGCAGCGCGGTCGAGCGCGGACATGGCCCGGGAGAAACCGGGGATGGCGGCGCCGACGTCGAGCCGGGCGGTAAACGTTTGGGTCGTCATGGATCCACCGTAACCAGCCAGCGGCCCAGGAGTATGGTCCAAATCTATGGCAGAACACTGGGCCAATCTGGACCTGCACCTGGACGTGGACCTGGCCGGGTCCCGGCCGGGCAGGTCGCTTGAACACGCGCTGCGCACCGCCGTGGGCGACGGCAGGCTGCCGCCGGGGACGCGGCTGCCATCGTCGCGGGCGCTCGCGGCCGACCTGGGGATCGCGCGCAACACGGTCGCCGACGCCTACGGGCAGCTCGCGGCCGAGGGCTGGCTGAGCACGCGGACAGGCGCCGGGACCTGGGTGACCACGCTGTCGGCGGCGGGCGCGGCGCGGCAGGAGACGCCCCGGCCGGCAGTGCGGCAGCCGGGTTACGACCTGCACGCAGGCGTTCCCGACCTGTCCGCGTTCCCGCGGCGCGAGTGGCTGGCCGCGGCGCGCCGGGCGCTGGCCGCCGCTCCCGATCACCTGCTGCACTACCCGGACCCGCGCGGCGTGCCGCGGCTGCGGGAGGTCCTAGCCGGGTACCTCGCGCGGGCGCGCGGCGTCGCCGCTGACCCGGAGCGGATCGTCGTGTGCGCCGGCTTCACGCACGGGCTCGCCCTGCTCAGCCAGGTGCTCGGCGCGCGCGGGGCGCGCGCCGTGGCCGTGGAGGCGTACGGCCTGCCCGAGCACAGGGCGGTGCTGTCCCGCGGCGGACTGCGCCTTGCCGCGCTGCCGGTCGACGCGGACGGCGCGGTGCCAGAACCCGGCGTCCTGCGCGGAGCCGGAGCCGCGCTGCTGACCCCGGCGCACCAGTTCCCGCTCGGCATGACGCTCGCGCCGGCCCGGCGCAGGGTCTTCGCCGAATGGGCGGCCGGCGCCGGGGCGGTGCTGATCGAAGACGATTACGACGGCGAGTTCCGCTACGACAGGCACCCGGTGGGCGCCATGCAGGCACTGGCGCCGGACCACGTCGTCTACGGCGGGACCGCGAGCAAGGCGCTGGCACCGGGACTGCGCATGGGCTGGCTGGCAGTTCCCGGACGGCTTGTCGACGACGTGGCGGCGGCGGCGCGGCTCGACGGCGGCCCGGACGTGGTCAGCCAGCTCACCCTCGCCGAATTCATCGCCTGCGGCGGCTACGACCGGCGCGTACGGCACGCCCGGCTCGCGTACCGGCGGCGGCGTGACCAGCTGGTGTCCGCGCTGGGCCGGGCCGCGCCCGCGGCCCGCGTCACCGGCATCGCCGCCGGGCTGCACGCCGTCGTGAACCTTCCGCCCGGACGGCGGGAGTCCGACGCGATCGCCGGCGCCGCGCGGCACGGCGTCGCCGTGGCGGGCCTGAGCGGCTGCGACGCCGGGACCGGGCAGCGCCCGCCCGCCCTCGTCGTCGGCTACGCGGCGCCGCCGCC
>JASHPP010000141.1 GCA_030038035.1 Trebonia sp. | reverse complement strand
GACCGGCACCACGGACAGAAGGCGACTCCTGGATTCAGCCACGGAACGGGAGATTACGCCAGTAACTCCAGGAATCCTGGTTAAATTAGCGGATTCCGATGTGATCGGAATCGGGCTGCTCAGCGGACGCTGACCTGCTGACATGCGGTCTTCCGTGACCGGGGGAACCGACGGAACCCGCGCGTACTCCGGTTGTCCACGGTCGCCGTCGCCAGGGTTTTCGGCATGATCGAATCGAATCCTGACGGGTGAATATTGCTGGTCACGGCGACGGAGCGGCGTTCGTAGGCGGCGTCGGTGATGCGGTAGAACGCCTCGGCGGCGTCCTGCCCGGCCGGGAGCATGCCGATGTCGCCGGCGACGATCAGGTCGGCGCGGCAGATCCGGGTGACGGTGCGGGCGACCGACCCGTCGGCCTTGGCCCGGCCGATCGCGGCGGTGAGGGTCTCCAGGGTGAACCAGGCCACCCGCAGGTCCTTTTCGATCGCGGCGTGGGCCAGGGCCTCGACCAGGTGTGACTTCCCGGTCCCGGACGGCCCGGCGATCACCAGGTTCTCCGCGCGGCCGATCCATTCCAGGGTGGCCAGCGCGTTCTGGGTGGCCTCGGGGATGGAGGATTCTTCTGCCCGCCAGGAGGAGAAGGTCTTGCCGGAGGGGAATCCGGCGGTCTTGCGGCGCATCCGGCGGGTGGCGGCGTCGCGGCCGGTGACTTCCTCGGCGAGCAGGACGCGGAGTACCTCGCCGGGTTCCCACCTTTGGGCGCGGGCGGTGGCGAGCACGTCGGGAGCGGCTTTGCGCAGGTAGGGCAGCCGCATCCGGCGGACCAGCGTGTCGAGCTCGGGCGGGAGCGGCGGGGCCGCGGGGCCGGTCACCGGGTCCTGCCTGCGGCGTCGGAGAAGTCCGGGACGTCGATGGCCAGGCTGGCCTGGCCGGCCAGGGCGCCGGGAGCGCGGCTGAAGCCGGCGGCCCCGGCTGCGTCGCCGGCCGCCGCGGCGAACTGCGGCCCGCAGTGCCGCTCCGCCCAGCCGGTCAGGTCCGCGCAGGCGCCCAGGACCTGGCGGATCATCGCCGCGTCCGCGGCGGGCAGGACGGCGTCCTCATGCGGCTCGCGCAGTCCGGTCATCGTCCCGCCTCCTTCATGCCCAGGCGGGCCCAGCCGGAGGTGCCGGGCTGGGCGGAGTGGGCCTCGTCGGCCCGCACGACCCCGACGGTCTCCCGCTCGGCGGCCAGGTGATCGATGATCGAGGCCAGGTCGCCGTCGGCGAACCGGCCGGCGATCGCCGCCAGCCCCAGCGCCGCGTCCACTTTGCCGGCGCCGACCACGGCGGCCAGCTCGACCGCGCGGGCCATCTTCGACCGGATCCGCGCCGCGCCGGACGCGGCGGCCTCGGCCAGCCACCGCTGCGCGCCGTCGCCGATGGCCAGGAACTCCGCTTCCGCCTGCGTCCGCGGCCGCGGCCTGGGCTGGCGCGGCCCGTTCCCGCCCGGGTGATGCGGGTAATGCTCGTCGCAGATCTGCGGGCTGCCCGGGACCGACAGCCGGTGCCGGGCGATCTCGCCCGCCCCGCGGCCGGTACGGGCGGTGATCACCAGCTCCTCCCCGGCGGCCCGGCACCACACCCTGGTGCCGGCATGGCCGGGCGGGGTGGAGTAGCGGACCGACCCGAACCGGATGGTCTGGTCGTCGCCGACTAGCCGCTCCTCGCCCAGGGCCAGGGCGTAGGGCTCGTCCGGCAGCGGGTGCAGCATCTCCCGCTCGGCGGCCAGCCGGCCCGCCGGGACGGCCGCTGTCTCCCGGTGCACCCGGGCATTGACCCGGCCGCAGAACTGACGGCAGGCCTCCTCGAGCCCGGCGAAGCTGGCGTAGGCCGGCAGCAGGTTCGCGTCCGACGGCACCAGGTCCGCCTTGGCGATCTTCACCGTCGCCTCCACCCCGCCCTTGGACTCGGGGTCGAACGGCACGCACGTGGCCACCGTGCACCCGTAGTGCCGGCCAAGCGCGACCATCTCCGGATGACGGACCGGGATGCCGGCCACGTGGTCCATGGTGACGGTGCGCGCGTTGTCGGTCAGCAGGTACGTCGGCGCCCCGCCCACCGCGCGCAGCGCCTGGTCCAGGCACCAGGTCAGCGTGCCGAGCTGCTGGTCCCAGGCCGGGATCACCACCCGGAACCGCGACCAGGCCAGCCACGCCGCGAACAGCTGCGTCTTACGCCCGGCGATCCGCGGCCCGTCGCCCCAGTCCCACTGCAGCCACATCCCCGGCTCCGGCACCCACGGCCTATACCGCCGGCGCCGGCCCGCATGCCAGGCCGCTTTCACCTCTGCGACTGCCCGCCGGGTCGACCGCTCCGACCCGCCATAGCCCATCGCGGTGATCTTGCGGTGCGCCACGTCGGCGCGGATCTTGCCCTTGGACCGGTCGACGAACTCCTCGATCTTCGGCATGAACGCATCAATCAGCTTCGGCCGCGCAGCCCGGGCCAGCAGGTCGCCCCCTGCCTCCCGGATCGCCACATACCGGCCGACCGTCTTCGCGTCGCACCCAGTCAGCTGCGCCGCCGACCAGGCCGTCCCCGTGAGGTCAAACGCCTCGAAAATCTCCATGATCTCCCTGCCAGACTTGGTCATGGGTCCCTCCGGACACCGATGGGTAAGACGAATCACCTCAAACCCATCCACACCGAAGGGACCACCAGCATCGCGACACGCCGGACACCGGAAGAGAACATGGCCAGCAACCCGGGGCCGTCAATGGCCGCAGGACTGGAGAAATGATGGCCACCAATCTGGAGCTAACTGGCCGCACACCCGCATTTTTTCGTGGCCGCTAGCAGACGTCTCCGCCTATGACCAGCTGCTGGCGTTCCCGCCGCGCGCGGAGAGAGGAGGCGCGTGATGGGCGCGCGCAGGGACGAGCTGACCGAGCCGGCGATGGACGCGGCGATCGAGCGGGCCTGCGTGATCCTGCGGCTGCCGACGGTCCGGGGCCGCTACGGCGAGGTCGCCGGGATCGCGGCCCGCCAGCAGGCCAGCTACAAGGGGTTCCTCACCGAACTGCTGTCCCTCGAATGCGACGACCGGGAGGCCCGCCGCCGCGCCCGCCTGGTCCGCGAGGCCGGCTTCCCCCGGCCCAAGCGGCTGGAGGACTTCGACTTCACGGCCAACCCCGACGTCCCGGCGGCGCTCGTCGGCACGCTGGGCCGCTGCCAGTGGGTCGCCGCAGGGCAGCCGCTCTGCCTGATCGGCGACTCGGGGACCGGCAAGTCGCACCTGCTGATCGGCCTGGGCACCGCTGCGGCCGAGCATGGCTACCGGGTCCGCTATGTCACCGCCGCCGCGCTGGTCAACGAGCTCGCCGAGGCCGCCGACGACCGGATGCTCGGCAAGGTGATCGCCCGCTACGGGCGGATCGACCTGCTCTGCCTGGACGAGCTCGGCTACATCGAGCTGGACCGGCGCGGCGCCGAGCTGCCGTTCCAGGTTTTCACCGAAAGAGAAGAGAAATCCTCCATCGCGATCGCGTCCAACGCCCCGTTCAGCGAGTGGGCCCAGGCGTTCACCGACCCCAGGCTCTGCGCCGCGATCGTCGACCGGCTCACCTACGACGCCCACATCATCACCACCGGGACCGGCTCCTACCGGCTCCGCGCGACCGCCGCCCACCGGGCCGCCGCGAGCGCCGGCCCCGGCGCCAAGGAGAAGAAAGGCACCCCGTGATGCTGATCAATCATCCCGGCAGCTACCAGCAGGCGGCCCTGGCCTGCCTCGACGCCGGCATCGCCCGCGACACCGCGCTCATGCTCGCCGACGCCCGCGCCGTCCTGGACTGGCTCGCCTCCGGCGATGCGCCGCCGTCCGCTGCCCGGGGAGCCGCCGCAGCTCTCGACGACGCCGACAGCCCCTATACCCTCCAGAGCCTTGCCGGCGCGGTCGCCGAGACCGAGGGCCGGCTGGTGCGCGCGGTCCGCGACGCCCTCGCCGGCATGCCGGGCGGCATTCCCGGAACCTGAGGAACCCCGGGCGCCGGCACGCCCGGGGCTCCTTTTCATTTCGCCTCTGATCAGAAAAGGAAAAGAAAGGAAGCAGCGGCCATGACCAGCACCCAGGACACGGCGGACACCGCCGCCGGCGCGCAGGAATGCAAGAGACCCGGCTGCCAGAACACGGTCCCTCCCGGCTCCGGCCGCGGCCGGAGCCGCGTGTTCTGCAGCGACGAATGCGCCCGCCGCTACCACAACGACGCACGCCTCCCCGTCCCCGCCGCCTCCGGCAGCCAGGACACCGGCCCGCTCGCAGCACTCGAGCAGGCTCTGCGCCAGGCCGCCGTCCTCGCCCGGGCAGCACGCGACCAGGCCGCGGCCCTCGACCCCGCCCGCGTCCGCGCCGGCATCGCCGACACCGAAGCAGCCCGCCGCCGCGCCGAAGCCGCCGCCGTCACCGCCCAGGCCCGCCAGGCCGAAGCCGAAGCCGAGGCCCGGGCACTCGCCGAGGCCCTCCAGGCCGCCCGCGACGACCAGGCCGCAGCCGAGGAAAACGCCCGCCAGGCCGCCAGAACCGCAGCCGGCCTCACCGCCGAACTGGACCAGCTCCGCCGCGACACCGCCGCCCGGATCGCAGCCGCCGAGGACAAAGCCCGCCAGCAGGCCGACGCCGCCCGCGACGACGCCGCCCGCTCCCAGCGCGAGCGCGACGACGCACTCACCACGGCACGCGACGCACGCGCCACCGCCGACACCGAGACCGCCCGCACCCGCCAGGCCGAAGCCGACGCACGCGACGAAACCAGGCGCGTCCGCGACGACGCCGCCCGCGAACGCGACGCCCTCCGCGAAAGCCACAGCGCACAGCTCGAAACGCAAAAAGACCTCACCGAAGCCGAACGAGCCCGCGCCGAACGAGCCGAAGCCCAGCTCGAAACCGAACGAGCCGACCGCCGCCAGCTCACCAGCCACATCACCGGCAACGGCCAGGAGCCCTCCGCACCCACGCGAAACGGGGCCAGACCAAAGTAGAACCCCCCAGCCTCCCGCCTTCTCCCAGACGGAGCCAAATCAAAAGAGAACGTGGGGCCAAACGGGGTTGACACAGCCAGCCAGCCGGGCCAGGTGCACCTTCAGCTGCGTGTCGCCGAACGGCAGGGCCTCGCGCAGCTGGCGGCGGGTGAACCGCACCAGGTTGCGGGGTCTGTCCCCTCCGCCTCGCACCGGGCCGTCACGTACCCGTGCAGGGCGTCCAGCAGCTTCCTGGCGCCGGGCGGCAGCTCGTCCAGCGACCGGCCCAGCACCTGCGATGCGAGCCTGTCCGCCAGCGCGATGTCCGCGCGTGTCGTCTCCACGTACCGGATCACCGTCCCGCCGCGGCTGGCCGTCTTGACCTCGCGCTGGTGCTGGTGCAGCAGCGTCACCGCGGCGATCAGCGTCAGGTACTTCACGTGATCGCGGCGGGCCCGGACCGTGGCGTCGGCGAACGTCAGCCACCCGGCGTAGGGGTTGACCACCGCCAGCGGCTCCAGGAGCCGCTGCGCGTTCTGGTGCAGCATCACCACCTGGTCGCGCTCGATCCCGGCCAGCAGCCCGTCCAGCGTCTGCGCCGCTCGCTGCCGGCCGTGGATCGCCCTGGTCTGCGCACGGCCCTCATCGACGGCCAGCACCACGCACCGGTTCAGCAGCTACCTCGTCACCCCCGACGCCCCCCGCCGGCCGCTGCACGCCCCCGGCAACGCCCTCGACGCCCGCCTCGCCGACCTCAGCCACCTTGACGACGACGAGCGCGCCACCATCACCGCCGTCATCGACGCCATCACCACCAAGGCAAAGCTCCGCCTCATCACCGACGGAGCAGGCTAACCCGGAACGATCAGCTGCTGGCCGCCTCGTCGACTATCCGCGTCACCACGCCCCGGCCGACAGGCCGGCCGTACCACAGCGTGAAAGCCGCCCCAGGCGTGGCATAGACCGCAGCCTCATCTGCCCAGAACCGGATGACTACCGGCACTTCGTCCGTGCCGGGAACCAGTGCAGGCCTGTCCACGACGTCGATCACGGCACCAACCTTCACCTCCCCGCCCGGGTCCTCAAGCGAGCGGAACACAAGCAGAAGGGAACGCGTGCCAGTCGGCATCGGGCTGCCAAGCCCTCCCGGCTCAGCCGGGAACAACGCCACCCGTGCCTCCACGGCCG
>JASHPP010000822.1 GCA_030038035.1 Trebonia sp. | reverse complement strand
CCGCGCCCGCGGCGACGGCGGGCAGCGCGGGCTCGTCGAACTGCACGACGAGCCTCGCCCGCGGAACGCGCTTGGCGACCTCCGCCGCGTGCCTGGCGGCTCCTTCGGCCAGCGAGGAGGCGAGGTCGGCGACCAGGCCGGGATCGGCGAGCGCGGCGGTCAGCGAGCGCGGCTGCTCCAGCGTCGCGGCGAGCGTCCACGGGCCGCAGACCTGGATCTTGAGCAGCCCCTCGTAGCCGTCGAGGACCTCCTCCATCGCGTCGAGGTCCGATGAGAGCATCGACGCGGCGCGGCGCAGGTCCCGGCCGGGGCGCTCGGCGATCCGCCAGCCGCGCGGCGTGACCTCGGCCGGGATGTCGACGAGCAGGGCCGCCGCCCGGCCTATCATGTCGGCGCCGGGGCCGCGGCCGGGGAGTTCGGCCAGGTACGGGAACTCAGGCAGTTCCCCGGCGACGGTACGGGCCGCCTCGAGCGGGTCACCGCCGGGCATCGACCCGATCCCGGTCGCGGTGCCCGGTGCCCAGGGGAACGCCTTGCCAGCCAGTTCAGCCACGCTGCCGAGCTTAGCCGCCGCGGCCGCTCAGGTCCCGGACGCGCACCGGCGTCGCGGCGGTGCCCCGGCGGCGGTGTGATCGGCGGCCCGCGGCGCCTGGCTAGCAGGACCCCGCGGGCCGCCTCCCCTGGCGCGGCGCCCCCGGCAGTCGCGCCTGGGTCTACCGGCCGCCGAACCCGCCGGGCCAGCGGGGCGGGCCGTCGCCCTCGTCGTCACGCCTGGCCCGCCTGCGGGCCGCCCGCTCGGCGTCGGTGCGGAGGGCGGACACGGCGACGATGGCCAGGGCACCGAACGCGGCACCGATGAGGAAGAAGACCCCGGTGACCGCGGCGACGAACGCGAAGTCGCTCACCGGGGTGCCTCCCGCCGCTGCGCGTCGTCGCGCCGTCCGGAGGCGTGGCTGACCGGACGGCCGCCACGGGTGCCGACACCCAGCAGGCGCCGGGCGCCCCGGCATACCGCGTCTGGGGCCTCATAGGCCAGGGAGTACCGCCGGTCCTCGCGCCGTGAAGCGATCGAAACGATCACCACGACGCCGATCACGGTCCCGCTGATGAACGCGATCAGCAAGAAGATCGCCACTGCCGCCTCTATACCGTTCATGCTGGCCTCCCGTCCGGCCGACCCTGCGGTGCGCCACGTATCAGCTGTCTTGGCGATCCCTCTCGTCTATGAGATACGGATCATCCCTACAAGTAGTCTTACCAGGCCATATAGAACGTAAACAGGGATCATGCTTAATATTTGGATGATTGGTCTTGTTCTACTTGTTGGGATGATCGGTTATAGTTGGATGGCTCGTAACGACAGGCAACCGAAGGGGTAGCTGTGGCTGAATCCATCTACTGGCGCATCGCACAGGATCTACGGGACAAGATCGAGTCCGGCGAGGTCCCGCCGGGCAGCCAGCTGCCGACCGAGCATGAACTGCGGGAGAGCTACGGCGCCTCGCGGAATACGATCAGGGACGCGCTGCGGTGGCTCATCGGCCGCGGCCTGGTCGAGACAAGGCCTGGGCAGGGAACGTTCGCCGCGCGGCGGTACGAGCCCTTCGTGAGCACGCTGTCCGCCGACCCGGCAACTGGCCTGGGCGGCGAGGGTGAGGGAGCGCTGGCCGAAGTCAGGGAGCGGGGCCGCATGCCGTCGGCTACCGTTCCCAGGGTCGAGGTGCTGATGGCCGACAGCGCGATCGCGGCGCGACTGCGAATCCCTGAGGGGACCCAGGTCGTGCGCCGCAAGCAGGAGCGGTTCATCGACAATCAGCCATGGTCGCTTGAGGCCAGCGTCGTCCCACTGGATCTCGTAACACGTGGCGCCAGGGACCTGTTGCGCGCGACCGACCTGGACGGCGGAATCGCGGGCTACCTGAGCAAGCAGCTCGGGATCGACGAGGTCGGCCACCGGGACCGCATCCTGGTCCGGCCCGCGACCGACGCGGAGTCGCGGTTCTTCCGCCTGTCCACAGGCAGCGAGTCCGTGGTCGCGCTGGTGCGCACCAGCTACCAGGCAGGCCCGGAAGGGCCGGCGCCGGTCCGTGTCACCTTCACCGTGCTGCCCGCCGACCGCAGCCAACTGATCATCAACACGGGCCGTGTTCCCGAGGCGCTTGCGGCAGCTGCGGAGCGTTAGACGGTACCGTACCCCTGGTATGAATGCAACCGGGTAGCTGACCTGCTAGAATAGTTTAGCTGATTGGGATCATCCCAACAATTGGGTAGGTAGGTAACAGTTTGACCACAACCGGTTCAATGGGCGGACTTGACCGCAAGGATGGCCTCGTCCGTGTGGTTGGTATCTCTGGGAGGAGTCATGGCTCAGCCGATGTACCAGCAGATCGCCGAGGATCTGCGCACGCAGATCGACTCCGGAGCCATTGCGCGAGGGAGCCAGTTGCCAACCGAATTGGAACTGCGCGAGAGGTACGATGCCTCGCGGAACACGATCAGGGACGCGATCAAGCGGCTCACCGGCATGGGACTGGTCGAGACCAAGCCAGGTCAAGGCACGTTCGTGACGAGGAAGATCGACCCGTTCGTGACTGACCTGACCGCGGACCCGAAGTCCGGAGTCGGCGGTGGCGAGGGCGCCACTTACCTGTCCCAGGTGAGCGAGGATCACCGGGAACCGAAAACCACCTCGCCGAAGGTCGAGGCCCAGATCCCGCCCCAGGAGATCGCCAGGCGGCTTCGCCTGGCCAATGACGCGCAGGTCATCAGCAGGCACCAGCAAAGGTTCATCGACGGCATCCCATGGTCTTTGCAGACGTCCTTCTACCCGATGGATTTCCTCATCAAGGGTGCGACACGCCTGCTCAGCGCCGAGGACATCGTTGAGGGAACCGTCCGGTACCTGGCCAGCACGATCGGGCTCAAGCAGATCGGCTACCGGGACTGGATAACCGCGCGGTCGCCGGACGGCAACGAGCAGAAGTTCTTCGGGATCGGGCACGACTCCACCGTCTTCGAAATCTTCCGTACCGCGTTTGACCAGCACGGGACACCGATGCGGGTCACAGTGACCGTGTTCCCCACCGACCGGAACCAGTTCATCCTCAATGTCGGAGACGTGCCAGACCCTCGATACGACGAAGGTCCTGGCGTGTCCACCTGAGATCCAGGTTTGACCGTCCGGAAAATCCCGCGATCAATTAATCCCCCCGTCCCGTACACATCTACAGGTACTTGCCGGGTCAGCGCTGATCCCTGGGCAGCGTGGACACCGGCGGCGAGGATCTCAGTGCCGACAACGACCACTTCGCCTGTGCGCCCGCCACAGCGCGCCGGCATCTTGACGAGCCTAGGGATTGTCCCCGGCGAGACCAGGCGGCGCCCCTGGGGGGTGCTGTTGCGTAACAGGAAGTTCCGCTGGTACTTCGTGGGCAGCGTCACTTCGGACTTCGGGACCTGGCTGCAGAACACCGCCCAGGTGCTGCTCGCCTACGAGCTGTCCCACTCCGTCCTCACCGTGGGGCTCGTCACCTGCGCACAGTTCTCCAGCCCGCTCGTGCTCGGCCCGTTCGCCGGGGTGATGACCGACCGGTTCGGCGGCCGCCGGACCCTGCTGGTCACTCAGCTGGCGGCCGCCGCGTTCGCGAGCGTCCTGGCGATCCTGGAGTTCACGGGCAACCTGAACGAATGCTGTCTGGTCGTCGGCGCGATCGCGAGCGGGCTGGCGTTCACGGTCGCGCTGCCCGCGCGAAACGTCATCGTCCGCCGGCTAGTCGAGCATGAAAGCGATGTCAAGCCCGCGTTTGCGATGGACTCGGTCTCCTACAACCTGGGCCGCGCGCTCGCGCCCATCGTGGGGGTCCTGATAGTCATCAAGGCCGGTTTCGGCTGGGCGTTCGCCGCCAACGCCGTGTCGTTTCTCATCTTCGCCGTGTTCTTGGTCGCGACTGGCTCGGCCGCGGCCGAGCCAGCCCGCCGCTCCAGGATCAGCGACGGCTATGCGATCGCGATCGGCGACCGCACGATCATGCTCCTGCTGCTGATGGTGGCGGCGGTGACGTTCGCGGACGACCCGGTGCTCGTCCTCGGGCCCGCGCTGGCCAGCCATCTGCACATTTCCGAGACCTGGTCGGGCTGGTTCATCGCCGCGCTCGGCGGCGGCAGCGTGGTCGGCTCGCTGCGGCGGTCCCGCCACAAGCCCTCGCTGCGGCTGACCGCCACCGTGCTGGCCATCCTCGGCGCGTGCATGTGGTGCTTCGTGCTGGCACCGTGGGGTTGGTTCGCCGTCGTCGCGGCGGCTGGTGCCGGCATGTCCTGCCTGGTCGCAAACTCCGCGACGCGCACGATGCTCGCGAACGAGGCCGGCCCGATGCGCGAGGCAAGCGTGATGGCGGTGTGGGCCATCGCCTGGGCGGGGAGCAAGCCCCTGGCGTCGCTGCTGGACGGGTCCCTCGCCAGCCTGTGCGGCGTACGGGTTACGGGGATGCTCCTCGCCCTGCCGGTACTCGTCCCGATCGCAGTGGTGCTGCTGTCACCCCGACTTGGATACCGAGTGCTGAGAAGGCCCAAGTACGCGGCTTCTGAGTCGGCGTCCTAGCATCTCCGTCATTTTAGGCTGACCTGCCGAGACTGACTTGGGAACCCCGGGCTGGTCCTTCAAGACATTCTAGAATTGCCAGTCATTGGAATGAGTCCTATCTTACCAATAAGAAGGGCCGACAGGTGCC
>JASHPP010000140.1 GCA_030038035.1 Trebonia sp. | reverse complement strand
GCGCGAGGGTCGCCGCCCCGGCGCAGAGTGACAGGCAGCAGATGGACAGGGACCAGCCGTGAGCCTTCATCGGCTCCTCCGGAGTACGGGGGCAGGGCAGGAGCACTCGCGGGTTGTGTCCAGGCCTATGATCGCGCGAGCGCGGGAGCGTTGTACAGACGCAGGTGCAGGGCCGTGTAGCGGCGCAGGGCCAGCAGTTGCGGGGCCGACAGCCGGTCGCAGGCGCAGTCCCAGTGCAGGCTCACCCACTCGCCGGGCCGCAGCCCGGTGAGGAAGCCGGGCGCGACCTGGGATGCCGCCGGCGGGCCGAGGCCGAGCACGGACCCGTCCCAGGTGAGCGGACGGCGCTGGACCACGAGCGGGTCCGCGGTCACCACCCGGCCCCAGCCGATCCGGCAGCTGTCCAGCACGTGCAGGGATGGCTGCATGCGGCCCGCGCGCAGCAGGCCGGTCCACGGGTACACGCCGAACACGTGGAAGCTGTGGTGCGGCACCGCGCCCGCCGGGATCGCGGCGGCTATCGACTCCCAGCCGCGCCCGGCGCGGGCGCGGAACCGCTCGTCGAGGAACGCGCCGTAGTCGGCGACCCGCACGTTCTCCAGCAGGCTGTTGCCGACCCAGTACGCCTCCACGACGCGGGCGTCCAGCGGGTCCGCGAGCCCGCTGGACGCCGCGATCAGCTGCAGGTACGGCCAGGCGCCCGCGAAGCCCCTGGCCAGTCGCACCAGGCCGGGACCTGACTGCCCGGCGAGGGCGTGGCCGCGCAAGGCAGCACTGTCGGCTGGGCCGCAAAGCCCGCGCTCGTTCGGGGGAAAGGCATAGCGGGCGAAAAGCAGCGGGCCGGCGATCACCGGACGCCTGCCAGCGCGGGACCTGTCTTTTTCCTTGCCGCCAGCAGGACGAGCGCGGTGCCTGCCGCGACAAGCGCCAGGCCGGGCCACTGCGGCGCCAGGGCCTTGCTGCCCGACTGGAGCAGCGCGGTGATGATGGCGGCGGGGACGAGCAGCGCCGTCACGTCGATCGCGCCGGCCCGGGCGAGCGCGGCGTACCAGGCGCCGACGTAGGCGGCCAGGATCAGGCCGGTCGCGATCGCCCACGACCACTGGTGCCAGCCGATCGCTGCCAGGGTGCTCCACCGGGTGGTCGCCAGCGTGTACGCGATCAGGATGACGACGCCGCCGCCCATCCGCGCGGTGGCCACCGTCAGCGCGGACAGTCCCGGCTGCCCCGCCGGCCCGGACAGCAGCTTCCTGGCCACGACCGTCTCGGCGGCCCACAGCAGGGTGGCCGCGAAGATCATCGCCTCCCCCGCGCCGAGGCCGATGCCGCCGATCCCGCCGCCGAGCAGCGCCTGTCCCCAGACCAGGCCGGCGATCGCGGCGACGTGCCACAGGCTCAGCCGCTCGCCAAGCAGCGGAACGGCCAGCAGCGCCACCCAGATCACCAGGGTCTTCTGGATGAACGCGGCGTTGGCCGAATCGACCCGCGCCAGGCCCTGGAAGAACAGCACGAACGGGACGCTGCCGCCGATGACCGCGACGGCGGCAAGGCCGGCCCACTGGCCCGGCCGGCGCGGGCGGGTGAAGCCTTCACGCGGCGCCCGCCTGGTGGCGTACGCGAGCGCCGCGGCGAGCACGATCGCGGCGATGAGGTTCTTGGCGGTGGTGTAGACGGTCGCGCCGCCGAAGCTGGCGAACGCGCGGACCGCGTAGGAGTTGGTGTAGACCGCGAAGCCGCTGATGACGGCGGCGGCCAGCGCCAGGGCCAGGCCGGCGCGGGTTCTCATGACTCCTCCTCCTCCTCCTCCTCCTGGGCGTCGAGGATCCGCAGCACGTAGCCGCAGTGGATGAGGACGCTGTCGCCGACGCCGGCCTGCGGGCAGGTGAGCAGGCACGCCGGGACCGCGGCGGCGCCCGTGTCGACGAGCGCCATCGGGACGCCGTCCTCGTCGCGGAGCGCGCTGATCACGCCGACCGTTCCCAGGCACATCGGCTAGACACCCGCCTTCAGCTCTTTGAGCAGCTGGCTGGTCACGGCGTCCGCCGCGGCCTCGACCCGCGGCGACAGCGGGGCGCCGAGCTCCCAGCGGGCACCCTCGATGCCGAACCCGGCCAGGTGCCTGGGCAGCCGGTCAAGCGCGCGGGCGAGCTCGACGACGTCGGCGAGGCTGAACGTGTGCGTGCCGCGATGCCGGAACCGGTCGGTGAGCGCGTCCGCGGTGCCGAACCGGTAGATGGTCCCCGGTGTCCCGCCGGAGCAGACCGCGTCGACCACGTACACGACGCTCGCGCCAGTCCAGGCGTCGAGCAGCGCCAGCTGGTCGCCGATCAGCTCCCGCACGACGACCTGGCCGGGCACGGTGGCCGCGCGGATTTTCCTGGCGACCGCCAGGCCCGCCGCGTCGTCGCCCCGGTCCGGGTTGCCGATGCCGATGAGGAGGATCATGTCTGACTCACCGCCCCTGTGCTTGTGCCTTGCTTGTGCCTTGCCTGTGCGCTTGCGCCACGCGGAGGTTGAGGAAGTGCGCCGCGCAGGAGATGCACGGGTCGTGGTTGCGGACCGCCTGCTCGCATTCGCTCGTCAGCTTTTCGTGCTCCAGGTCCAGGCGGGTGGCGGCGAAGTCCTTCAGGTCGGCCTCGATGGCCCGCTGGTTCTGCGAGGTCGGCGGGACGATCTTCGCGTCGGCGATCGTGCCGTCGCCGGTGATCGTGTACCGGTGGTAGAGCAGGCCGCGCGGGGCTTCTGTGCAGCCGTAGCCGGTCGCGGTCCCTTCGGTCCGCTCGGTCCGCTCGGTCCGCTCGGTCCGCGGGACCGGCCTGACGTCGACCGCCGGCGGGTCGGGCGGCTGGTAGCGGTGGATCAGCCGCAGGGCCTCGTCGCAGGCGAACAGCAGCTCGACGGCGCGCACGATGATGCTGCGGAACGGGTTCGTGCACGTGGCCTGCAGGCCGGCCGCGGCCGCGGCCTGCCGGATGGCCGGTGGCAGGCGGCCGGAGTTCAGGCTGTAGCGGGCCAGCGGGCCGGTCAGGTACGTCCTGCCGTCGAGCACCGAGTGCAGGGCGGTGGAGTGCGGGACCTGGAATTCGGTGAAGTGGCTGTCGTACTCGGCCGGGGTGATGTCCAGGCCTGTGCTTGAGACCACGCGGCCCGCCGTGATCGGGTACTGGGCGGGGTGGCGCAGCGCGACGAACTCATAGTCGCGGTCGAAGTCGGGGAAGTCGAAGCCCGCCACCCATTCGACGGTGTCCGCGGCGTCGCGGCGGGCCTGGTCGAGCGCGGGGACCAGCGCGGCGAGCTCGGCGGGGGCGGGCGCCTTGTAGAAGCCGCCGACCTTGACGTTGACCGGGTGGACCGA
>JASHPP010000139.1 GCA_030038035.1 Trebonia sp. | reverse complement strand
GACGACCAGTTCAAGGCGGCCATCGAAGCCGACACCGGGATCCGGCCGCCCTGGGCGGCCGAGGCGTTCGCCAGCCTGGACGGGGACGTCCGCCAGTCGGTCGCCAGGATCAAGGCCAGCCCTTTCGTCCCGCACACGGACCGAATCCGCGGCTTCGTGTTCGACGTGGACACCGGCCTGCTCCGCGAGGTCAGCTAGCCCGGCGACACGGGTTGGCGGTGGGGCTCCCACCGCCAACCCTATTGGTGGCGTGGGCCCCACCGCCAAAAGCCGGCGCCGCCGGCAGGACTGCAAGCAGCATCGATAAGCGACAAACCAGGGCAAAATGCTCGCGGTTAGGTCAGCCGGCCCGGCGCTTGTGTGCCAAGCTGCCTGTGTGCTCGGACTCGCGATCGCATGCGTCGTCGCCGCCGTGGCCTGGGTGTTCCTGCTCGCGGCGCACGGGGGGTACTGGCTGACCAGCCAGCGGCTGCCAGCCGCGGTAAGCCCGGAACGCTGGCCGGGCGTGGTCGCGGTGGTGCCTGCCAGGAACGAGGCGGACATGCTGCCGGTGACGCTTCCCGCGCTGCTTGCGCAGGATTACCCTGGCGAGTTCCGCGTCATTCTGGTGGACGACGGGAGCGAGGACGGCACCGCGGAGATCGCGGCCGAACTCGGCGTCAAGTCCGCGCGAGAAGCGCCAGAAGCGCCAGAAGCGCCAGAAGCGCGAGAAGCGCCAGAAGCGCGAAAGGGCGCCGCGCCGCTGACCGTCGTGGCCGGCCAGCCCCGGCCAGCCGGCTGGGCCGGCAAGGTGTGGGCGATGGCGCAAGGGGTGGCGGCCAGCGCGCCGGACGCGGACGCCAGCGCGCCGGACGCGGGCGCCGGCCGCGCAGCGGCCGAACCTTCGCCGTACCTGCTGTTCACCGACGCGGATATCGACTGGGCGCCTGGCGCGCTGCGCGAGCTTGTCGCGGCCGCCGAGAGCGACAACCGGGCGGTCGTCTCGCAGATGGCGATGCTGCGCGCGCACACGGGGTGGGAACGCCTGATCGTGCCCGCCTTCGTCTACTTTTTCGCCCAGCTTTACCCGTTCAGGAAGGTCAATCACCAGCGCGGCCGGACGGCCGCGGCGGCCGGCGGCTGCATGCTGGTCAGGAGAGACGCCCTGGACAAGGCCGGCGGCCTCGAGCAGATCCGCGGCGCGCTCATCGACGACGTGGCGCTCGCCACGCTGCTCAAGCGCGACGGCAACCGGTGCTGGCTTGGGCTGACCGCGCACGTGCAGAGTGCCCGCCCCTACCCGCGCCTCGCCAGCCTGTGGCACATGATCGCCCGGTCCGCGTACACCCAGCTCAGGTACTCCCCGGCACTGCTCGCCTGCACGATCGCCTGCCTGCTCCTGCTGTACGCCGTGCCGCCCGCCGGGGCCATCGCCTGGCTGGCCGTGGCCGCCGCCGGCGGCGGCCACGGCACGACGATCCCGGCGCTGCTCGCCGGCGCGGCGGGCCTGTCCGGCTGGGCGCTGATGACGGTCAGCTACCTGCCGATGCTCCGCTTCTACCGGCTCTGCCCGCTGCGCGCCCCCATGCTGCCGGTGATCGCCGTGCTCTACGCGGCGATGACCGCCGACTCGGCGCGGCGGCACTACTCCGGCCGGGCGGTGTCCTGGCGCGGGCGTGCCGCCGGGCGTGCCTGAACGATCGGGGTACGCTCGCAACCGTGCGAGTTCCCCAGACCTCCCTGTGGGTCGGCGAGCCGTCCGGCGGCGGGCCGGCCGGCGGCGGGCCGCTGGTCCGCCGCTTCCTCGTCGCGAACGTGTTCACCGGCACCCCGCTGGAAGGCAACCAGCTTGGCATCTTCCCTGACGGGCGCGGCCTGGACGCCGACCTGATGCTCAAGACCACCCGCGAGATGAACTTCGCGGAGACGGTCTTCTTCCTTCCCCCTGACGATGAGGATGCCGACGCCCACGTCCGCATCTTCACGCCAGGGGCCGAACTGCCGTTCGCCGGGCACCCCACGCTCGGCTCGGCCTGGGTGCTCGGCGAGATGCTCGGCAAGCACACGGTGACGCTCCAGCTTGGCGTTGGCCTCGTACCGGTGGAACTGGAGCGGGACGGCGACGCGATCACGTTCGGCCGGATGTCGCAGCCGATCCCGGCCTGGGGCGCCTATGACCACACGGCCGAACTGCTCGACGCGCTCGGCACCACGGGCAAACCGGACGGCTTGCCGGTCGAGTGGTACCGCAACGGCCCGCTGAACGTCTACGTGGAGATCGACGGGGAGGAGGCGCTCGCCGGGCTGCGGCCGGACATGCAAAAGCTCGGCAGGCTCCCGGTGAACGCCAGCTGCTTCACGCAGGCCCCCAGCGGCTGGACCGCCCGGATGTTCGCGCCCGCCCTCGGCGTTCCGGAAGACCCGGCGACCGGGTCGGCCGCGGGCCCGCTGGCGCTGCACCTCGCCCGGCACGGCAGGATCAGGTTCGGCGAGGAAATCGAGATCCGCCAGGGCGCGCAGATCCACCGCCCGTCGGTGCTGTACGCACGCGCGGACGGAACGGACAATGCGGTCGAGCGGGTGCTCGTGGGCGGCCAGGCCGTGGTCGTCGCGCACGGCGAATACCGGCTCGCCTGAGCACCGGGACCTGCGGCGCGAAGCAGCGGACCGTTCGGAATCTGACCGGGCGGGGACCATCCCCTGACCCGCGGAAAGGAAAGGACCTGCATGACGATCAGCGTTCACGGCGTGGTGGCGCGCGGAAAGGGCGAGCCGGTCAGCGTCACAGAGGTGCTTGTGCCTGATCCAGGACCGGGCGAGGCGCTCGTGCGGGTGCAGGCCTGCGGCGTCTGTCACACCGACCTGCACTACAAGATGGGCGGCATCGGCGAGGACTTCCCGTACCTGCTCGGGCACGAGGCGGCGGGTGTCGTCGAGGCGGTCGGCGACGACGTCACCGGCGTGGCGCCCGGCGACTTCGTGATCCTCAACTGGCGCGCCGTCTGCGGGCAGTGCCGCGCCTGCGCGCGCGGCCGGCCCTGGTACTGCTTCGCCACGCACAACGCCAAGCAGAAGATGACGCTGGCCGACGGTACGCCGCTGTCCCCGGCGCTGGGCATCGGCGCGTTCGCCGAGCGGACGCTGGTCGCGTCCGGCCAGTGCACCAAGGTCAACCCGGCGATCGCGCCGGCCACCGCGGGGCTGCTCGGCTGCGGCGTGATGGCCGGGATCGGCGCCGCGATCAACACGGGCGGCGTCACCCGCGGCGATGCGGTGGCCGTGATCGGCTGCGGCGGGGTCGGCGACGGCGCCGTGCTCGGTGCCCGGCTGGCCGGCGCGAAGACGGTCATCGCGGTGGATGTGGACGACCAGAAGCTGCAGTGGGCGCGCGAGTTCGGCGCAACGCACGCGATCAACTCGCGCACCGCCGATCCGGTCGAGGGCATCAAGGAGCTCACCGGCGGGTTCGGCGCGGATGTGGTGATCGAGGCCATCGGGCGGCCCGAGACCTACACGCAGGCGTTCTTCGCCCGTGACCTGGCCGGCGTGGTCGTGCTGGTCGGCGTGCCGACCCCGGAGATGCGGCTGGAGCTGCCGCTGCTTGAGGTGTTCGGCCGGGGCGGGGCGCTGAAGTCATCCTGGTACGGGGACTGCCTGCCCAGC
>JASHPP010000821.1 GCA_030038035.1 Trebonia sp. | reverse complement strand
ACACCGCCAGGTGCTGCGCGGCGTCTGTCGCGTACGACACGATGCCGGCGGCCGTCTCCCGCACCCGCTCCCGGCGGGCGCGCTCTTCTGGCGGCAGGTTCTCCTCCTCGGCGCCGAGCGCGGCGGGGTCGGCGACCAGGCGCTCGGCGCCGGTCGCGGCGTCGGCTTCCCACAGGCAGGTCACCGGGTCGTCGCCGCCCTTGGAGCGCAGGAACGCCACGCGCGCGCCGTCCGGCGACACCTGGAAGGCCCGCGGCGCCCCGAGCGTGAACCGCCGGGTCCGGGCCTGCTGCCGGGGGAAGCTGTCCGTCATACCTGCGATCTTGCCAGCTTCCCGCGGTAGCGGCGGCCGGGGGCCGGGGGCCGGGGGCAACTAGCAACGCGGACGCGCGACCGCCCGTACACAAATTGATATACAGAACTTGTAACGCGGGCGTCGGTAATTATGATCATGGGTCAAAAGTGGTCGTATACGGCACCAGCGACCCATGATCATGGCCACTGTCTTGGCCTGCAAGCTGAGGGGGACGATGGCGGAACGCAGCCTGCTGCTCGTGCACGCCCATCCGGACGATGAGTCGATCGGCACCGGCGCCACCATGGCCAAGTACGCGGCAGAAGGTGCCCGGGTCACGCTCGTGACCTGCACGCTCGGCGAGCTCGGGGAGATCATCCCGCCCGCGCTCGCGCACCTGAAGCCCGACGAGCTCGGCCAGCACCGGATCGGCGAGCTCGCCAGGGCGTGCGCGGCGCTCGGCGTGCCCGACCACCGGTTCCTCGGCGGCCCGGGACGGTGGCGGGACTCCGGGATGATGGGGCTGCCGGACAACGACGACCCGCGCTGCTTCTGGCAGGCGGACGTGGACGAGGCCGCCGGCGAGCTCGCGGCGATCGCGGCGCAGGTCGCGGCCGACGTGATCGTGACCTACGACGCGAACGGCTTCTACGGCCATCCGGACCACATCCAGGCGCACCGGGTCGCCTGGCGCGCCCACGAGATGGCCGGCGAGACGGCGAAGTTCTACGCGACCGCGGTGCCGCGTTCCGTGCTCGCCGAGACGGTCAGGCTGCCCGCGGACTCGCGGTTCAAGCCCGTCACGGAGATGGTGGCGGGCGTCCCCGACGACCAGGTCACGACGGCGATCGACGCGACCGCCTACCTGGGCGCCAAGCTGGCCGCGATGCGGGCGCACGAGACGCAGCTCGCCGTGGACGGCGAGTTCTTCGCGCTGTCCAACGGCCTCGGGCTGCGCGCGGACGGGACCGAGTACTACACGCTGCTCGAAGGGCCGCGCGGCCAGCGAAGGCCCCGCCGCGCAGGCGAGCCCTACGAGCGCGACCTCTTCGCGCGCTGACGTGCCGCGGACTGGGTAGCCTGCTGGTTCATGGGGACTTCGCAGGGCCTGCCGCGACAAGGGCACCGCGCGCTCACGGCCGCCGGGTATCTGGTGCTGTTCCTGCTCGGCGCCGTGCAGGGCGTGATCGGCAGCTTCCAGTACGGCCGCGGCCCCGCGCCGCTGGTGGCGATCCTCCTCGACGCCGCGATCTTCATCACGTGCGTGCTCGGCGCCTGGGGGATGCGCTCCTTCGGTGGCGGGCTCGCCCCCGCCGTCGGCTGGATCGTGGCCTCGTTCGTGCTGTCGATGCCGGTCTCCAACGGGAGCGTCCTGATTACCGCCACGACACCGGGGGAGTGGTACCTGTACGGCGGCGCGCTGGCGGCGGCGGTCGGCGCCGCGGCCGGGTTCGTCCTGTGGGCCCGCGCCCAGCCCCGCCGCCGCTGAGTCTCGCCCCGGCCCCGGCCCGCGGCTAGCAGGCCAGCACCGCCTCGCTGAGGCGCTCAAGCCCCCAGTCGAGCTCGTCTTCCGTGATCACCAGCGGCGGCGCCAGCCGGATCGTGCGGCCGTGCGTCTCCTTGGCGAGCACGCCGAGGCTGGCCAGCCGCTCGCACACCGCCCGCCCGTCGAGGGAGGCGAACGACACCCCGGCCCACAGCCCGCGCCCGCTCACCGACGAGACGGCCGACGACGGCAAGGACGCCAGCCGGGCGTGGAACCGCTCGCCGAGGGCGGCCGAACGGGCCTGGTACTCCCCCGTCCGCAGCAGCGCGACGACCTCCCGCGCCACCGCGCACGCCAGCGGGTTCCCGCCGAACGTCGAGCCGTGCTGGCCGGGCCGCAGCACGCCGAGCACAGACCGCGAGGACACCATCGCCGACACCGGCACGATGCCGCCGCCCAGCGCCTTGCCAAGCAGGTAGGCGTCAGGCACGATCCCCTCAAGCGAGCAGGCGAACGTGGCACCCACCCGGCCGAGCCCGGACTGGATCTCGTCCGCGATCATCAGCGCGCCCGCCGCCGTGCACAGCGCCCGCACCCCGGCAAGGAACCCGGGCGGCGGCACGACCACGCCGGCCTCGCCCTGGATCGGCTCGACCAGCACCGCGACGATCCGCGGCCCGCAGGTGGCGAAGACGGACTCCAGGGCGGCCAGGTCCCCGTACGGGACCGACACGAACCCGGGCGTGTACGGCCCGAACCCGGACTTCGCGTCCGGGTCGGAGGAGAACGACACGATCGTGGTGGTCCGCCCGTGGAAGTTCCCGTCGAACACCACGATCACCGCCTGGCCGGCGGGCACCCCGCGAACCTCATACCCCCACTTGCGGGAGACCTTGATCGCCGTCTCGACCGCCTCGGCGCCGGTGTTCATCGGCAGCACCATGTCCATCCCGCACAGCTGCGCCAGCTCCGCGCAGAACGGCCCGAACTGGTCGTGGTCGAACGCCCTGCTCACCAGCGTGACCCGGTCGAGCTGCCGCGCGGCCGCGGCGACCAGCCGCGGGTGCCTGTGCCCGAAGTTCAGCGCCGAATACCCGGCGAGCATGTCCAGGTAGCGCCGGCCGCCGGTGTCGGTCACCCAGACCCCGGCCGCGCTGGCGGCGACGACGGGCAGCGGGTGGTAGTTGTGCGCGCTGTACTCGCGCGTCAGCCCGGCCAGGTCAAGGTCAAGGTCCGGCAGCGTCTGCGTCATCCCCGGGCTCCTCTCAGCTCGAGCGTGCAGCATTTGGCGCCGCCGCCCGCCTTGCGCAGTTCCGACATGTCGACGGGGACCGGCGCGAACCCGCGCGCGGACAGCTGCCTGGCCAGGCCGGTCGCCTGCGCGGCGAGCACCACGTGGTACCCGTCGCTGACCGCGTTCAGCCCGAGCACCTCGGCGTCCTCGTCCTTGGCCTCGATCAGCTCGGCGAACACCGAGCCGAGCATCGCCCGCCCGGCGTCGTCGAACGCGGCGGGGTAGTACATCGCGGTGCTCGCGTCAAGCACGCACAGCGCGGTGTCCAGGTGGTAGAACCGCGGGTCGACCAGCCGCAGGCTCACCACCGGCAGGCCGAACACCGCGGCGAGCTCGGCCGCGGCGCCCTCCTCGCTGCGGAACCCGTGCCCGGCGAGCAGCGTGCGCCCGGCGACTAGGATGTCCCCCTCGCCCTCGTTGTAATGCGCGGGCGGGCCCGCCACCCGCCAGCCGCCCGCCAGGAACCAGTCGAGGTACGCCCCGGCCTCGGCGGCCCGCTGCGGGTGCCGGAACCGGACGCCGAGCACGGTCCCGTCCACGACCGTCGCCCCGTTGGCCGCGAAGACCATGTCCGGCAGCCCGGGCACCGGCTCGATGACCCGGACGTCATGCCCGAGGTCGAGGTAGACCTGCCGCAGCCGCTCCCACTGGCTCAGCGCGAGCCCCGCGTCGGCGGGCTCATCGGGCCGCATCCACGGGTTGATCGCATACGTCACGGCGAAGTGCGCCGGCGGGCACATCAGGTAGGTCCGGGCCGTCGCGACCCGGCGCGTCTCGTCGTTCACCATGCCGCCAGCGTATGGAGCGGACCAGCCGCGATGACAGCGCGCGGTCATGCGTCCCGGCGTCGATTCGTTGCGTTTTCCCGCCGATTGACGGCCATTCGTTGCGCCGGCCGGGACACGCGCCCGCGGCGCCGCCTCAGCGGCCGATGTCGCGCGCCAGGTCCAGCCCGAACAGCAGGTCCGCCGCCGCGAACGTCTCGAACTTCACCCCGTCGGCGACGTCCGGGTCGTCGGCGAGCGCCGCAAGCTCGCCAAGCGCGGCCGCCGTGTCCAGGTCGTCCGCGATCGCGGCGCCGATCGCCTCGCCGTACCGCCGCGACATCGGCCCGCTCGGTGACCGCGCCCACCCGGCGACAAGCTCCCGCCAGCGCGCGATGGTCTTCGCCGCCCCGCCGGGGTCCCCGCCGCGCCCGATCGCCTGCCCGTACCCATGCCGCATGAGGTTCAGCCGAACGGACAGTGGCTCCTCCCCGAGCCCCAGCCGCTCCCGCAGCCCGCTTGCTGCCGCGTCGCCGGCGCCGGCTGCCCAGCCCGCCACCTCGATCCACTGCCTGGCGAGCCCCGCGACGGCCGGCTCGGCCGGCCCGGCCCTGACCCCCACGTCGAACACCGGCTCGCGGATCCTGTCGGCGAACTGCCCGGCCAGCTGCTCCGCCGTGACAGGCGGCGTCAGCGTGTGCCGCGGCGGGTGGATGTTCAGCTCCCCGCAGACGGCGCGCAGCTCGCCCGCGCTGTCGGGGAGCAGGTCGACGACCGTGGCAGTAAGCCCGGATCGTTCGGACAACCTGCGGATAATGTCCGCGGCGAGATACGCGCGCACCTGCCCGAGCCCCGTGCGGCGGGCCGCGACGAGCACTCGCAGCTCCCCCCGGTACCCGGGTTGCATGTCACTGCCGGAAAGCCTCAGCACCCTGCCACGTTAGCGCGCCAGCGCGCGCAGCCTCATCCCGGCGGCCGCGACGCGCTCGTCGGTGGCGGTGAACGCGAGGCGGACGTGCCCGGCGCCGCCGGGGCCGAACATGGCGCCAGGCCCGGCCAGGATGCCGCACTCGGCGGCGAGCAGCTCGCACGCCGCCCAGCAGTCCAGGCCAGGGCGGGCGGCCCACAGGTACAGCCCGGCCTCGGAATCGTCGATGCGGAACCCGGCGGCGGTCAGCCCGCCGATCAGTATCGCGCGCCGCGCCCCGTACACGGCCCGCTGCGCCAGCGCGTGCGCGTCGTCGCACAGCGCGGCGGTCATCGCCGCCTGGACGGGCGCCGGCACGATCATTCCCGCCTGCCTGCAGATGAGCAGCAGCCGGGACACCAAAGACGGGTCGCCGGTCACGAACCCGGCACGGTAGCCGGCCAGGTTGGACCGCTTGGACAGCGAGAACACCGCGAGCACGCCGTCGAAGGAGCCCTCGGTCACGGTCGGGTGCAGGACCGACACCGGGGAAAGCGACCAGCCGAGGTCGAGGTAGCACTCGTCGGAGGCGAACACCCACCCGCGCGAGCGCGCCCACGCCACGGCGTCCCGCAGCCGGCCGGCCGGCAGCACCCGCCCGGTCGGGTTGGACGGCGAGTTGACCCACAGCAGCCCAGCGCCTCTAGCGCCCCCGGCGCCCCCGGCGGACCCGTCCTGGGCATCGGCAGCGTCGCGGGCGCCTGGGTCGTCGCGGGACAGCGACCCGCAGCCGGCCAGCCGCGCGCCGATGTCGTATGTCGGGTACGCCAGCGCCGGGTAGCGCACGGTGTCGGCAGGACCCAGCCCGAGCATGACGGGAAGCCAGGCGATGAACTCCTTGGTCCCGATCACGGGGAGCACAGAATCGGGGCTGACGCCGACGCCGTGGCAGCGGGCCAGCCACCCGGCGGCCGCCTCGCGCAGCTCGGGGGTTCCCGCCGTCGCCGGGTAGCCGGGGGCGTCGGCCGCCGCGGACAGCGCGCGCTTGATCACGTCAGGCACCGGGTCGACGGGCGCGCCTATCGATAGGTCCACCGGGCCGCCGGGGAAGGCGCGAGCCTTCTCCCGCAGCGGCGCGAGTTCGTCCCAGGGGTAGTCGGGGAGCCGTTCGGCGAGCGTCACTCGCCCTGCGGCGGCAGCGCCGCGACCAGCGGGTGGTCCTTGCCGATCCTGCCGACCTTGGACGCGCCGCCAGGGGAGCCAAGTTCCTCGAAGAAATCGACGTTGACCTTGTAGTAGTCCTTCCACTGCTCAGGCACATCGTCCTCGTAGTAGATGGCCTCTACCGGGCAGACAGGCTCGCAGGCCCCGCAGTCCACGCACTCGTCGGGTTGTATGTAGAGCATGCGGTCGCCCTCGTAGATGCAGTCCACCGGGCATTCCTCGATGCACGCCTTGTCAAGCACATCGACGCATGGCTGCGCGATGATGTAGGTCACGTGAGCTCCTTCGCAACTTCTTCACTCTAACTCGCCTGCTGGCCCCACCCAGCAGGCTAGCTACCTCACAGTATGGCGGTTTGCCGCGTATCCCGCGCTAGCTGGCGACAATACTCCCGCTTCCCCCGCCGGGGTCGGTCTGCCAGCTCGTTTCCGTCAGCCCGGCCGTCCACTGGTAGCCGCCGTAGCGCACCTGGGTTATCCCGTAGGAGCCGGCGTTGGCGACGAGCCAGCTGGCCACCGCCCACCCGCCGGCCGCCGTGACCGCGAACGTCCCTGAGCCGTCACCAGTGGCCGTGCTTTCCGCCAGCACCGGCCCGCCACGCTGCGGGCGGCCGAACGTCCCCGCCAGCCCCGCGATGGCGGCCGCCAGGTTCAGCCGCGTGCTCACGCCCTGGTTGGCTGCCTGGGTGGCCGGGCTGTACCAGCAGGTGACCGCGTGCGGGATCGCGGTGAACTCCGCCGCGAGCAGGGCGCCTGTCTGCGCGTACTGCTCGTAGGCGTAGCCGTCGGCGCTGTGCTGGACGTCCTGGGCGGCCACGTAGACGGGCAGCCGCGTGTAGCCGGGGATCTTGACCAGGGCGGCGAAGAACGCGCCTGCCGCGTACGCGGGGTCCTCGAGCTCGGTGACGGTGCCCCAGCCCTGGGAGGGACGCTGCTGGAAGATGCCGACCGAGTCCAGGGTCCCGTAGTCCAGGTTCTCCAGCTTCGACTCCTGCAGCGCCGTCGCGTAGGCGATCGTGAGCGCCTGGCGGGGCAGGTGCTTGCGTTCGGCGACGCCGGCGATGATCGCCGCGTCGGCGGCCTGGCCGAAGTCGAGCGGTATCGCGTTCGCCCCGGTCCCGGCCGCGCAGCCGGGCACGGTGAGCAGCCGGACGACGTAGTTGTTGTATGCCTTGTACGCGGCGTAGCCGCCGACGGCGAGGAGCGTCGCGAGCACGGTCAGGACGATAAGCGGGCGCCGCCACGAAGGGCGCTGATAGCTGCCCCGCACGGCGCGCCCCGGGGTCCTCGGCACACTGCGACCGTACCCGGTAGGCTCGCACGCCATGAGCCAGTCGCCGAAATCCCCGCTGTCACCGGTCATCGACGACCTGTGGGAGCAGCGGGCCGGGCTCGGCCCGGAAGACTCCGCCGCGCGGGCCGAGGTCGTGGCGGCCGTGGACGAGATCGACGCGGGGAAAGCACGGGTGGCCCACGTCGACCCGGTCACAGGCGAGGTCGTCGTGGACGAGCGCGCCAAGCGCGCGATCCTGCTGGCCTTCCGGCTGCTGCCGATGGCTCAGTCGCAGGTCGGCGACTTCCGTTACCACGACAGGGTGCCGCTGAAGACCCGGCTCGACGGCGTGCGCGTGGTCCCGGGCGCGATCGCCCGCTGGGGCTCGTTCATCGCCCCTGGCACCGTGCTGATGCCGTCGTTCGTGAACGTCGGGGCGTACGTGGACGCGGGCACGATGGTGGACACCTGGGCCACGGTCGGGTCATGCGCCCAGATCGGGAAGAACGTCCACCTGTCCGGCGGGGTGGGGATCGGCGGCGTGCTCGAGCCGCCGAACGCGGTCCCCGTCGTGGTCGAGGACGAGTGCATGATCGGCTCGCGGTCGATGATCGTGGAGGGCGCGCGGGTGCGCACAGGCGCGGTGCTCGGCCCGGCCACCAACCTGAGCCGGAGCACGCACGTCATCGACGTGCAGACCGGTGAGGAACTGCCCCGCGGCGAGGCGCCGCCGTGGTCGGTCTGCCTGAACGGCACGCGGGCGCGGGCGTTCCCAGGCGGCGAGTTCGGCATGCCCTGCGTGCTCGTCCTGCGGCGGCTTCCCGAGGGCAAGCGGCACGACAAGGCCGAGCTCAACGCCATCCTCCGCGATCACGGAGCAGATATCTGACCGCGCTACCGTGGATAACGCCATGAGCGGAAACAACACACGCCGGGTTCGTCGCCAGGGACCCGTGACGCTACGCGATAAGCAGATACCGGCGACGACGACGGACCAGCGGCTGCTTGACAAGCGCGGGCCCTCGGACTGGGTGCACACCGACCCCTGGCGGGTCATGCGCATCCAGGCGGAGTTCGTCGAAGGCTTCGGGCTGCTCGCCGAGCTTGGGATGGCGGTCTCGGTCTTCGGGTCGGCGCGCACGCCGCCTGGCTCGCCAGAGTACGAGCAGGCCGTGGAGATAGCCGCGGCGCTGTGTCACGCCGGCTACGCGGTGATCACCGGCGGCGGCCCAGGGATCATGGAGGCGGCGAACAAGGGCGCCGCCGAGGCGAGCGGCGTCTCGGTCGGCCTCGGCATCGAGCTCCCGATGGAAACCGGGCTCAACGACTACGTCAACGTCGGCATCGAGTTCCGCTACTTCTTCGTCAGGAAGACCGTCTTCATCAAGTACTCGCAGGCGTTCGTCGTGCTGCCCGGGGGCTTCGGCACGATGGACGAGCTGTTCGAGGCGCTGACGCTGGTCGCCACGGGGAAGATCACCAAGTTCCCGATCATCCTGGTCGGCAGCGCGTACTGGTCCGGCCTGCTGGACTGGCTGTCGGAGACGATGCTCGACCGCCGCAACATCGGGGCCGGCGAGCTGGCCCTGCTCCGGGTCGCCGACGAAACAGAAGAGGTCATCGAGATCATCAAGGAAGCGCACGCCGACATGTCCGCGCTCTGACGCCCGGCCCAGGGAGCGGCTATGCGGGCCGCGTGTGCGAATGCGCGCCGGGAGCGTGGCACGATTGCCTATGTGCCTGTCGTACTGCTGATCACCGTCGTGGTCATCCTGGCCGCCGTCGTGCTTGTCGCCCGCGGGCGCGGCGGCGAGCTGTCGGCGGAGCGTACCGATCACGCCCCGCTGGACCTGGGGCCCGTGTCCGCCACGGACGTCGTGCTGTTCCGCCCGCCGACGGCGCTGTGGGGGTACGACGTGCAAGTGACCGACGACGCGTTTGAGCGGATCGCCGAGTCGATCAGGGAACGCGACGTGCGGATCGTGGCGCTGGAGCAGCTGGTCACCGACCTGGGCAAGGAGCACGCGCCGCCGCCGCCGGCCAGCCCGTACGTGGGCGTGCGCCGGCGCCGGCCGCCCGAGGCCGGCGGGCCCGGCGTCCCGGGCGCCCCCGGCGTCCCGGGCGCCCCGGATGACACGGGTGCTGCCCCGCCGCCCGAACGGTCGCATGGCTGAGCCCGAGGGCGCGGCGGTGCCCGGCCCCGACGGCAGGCTGCGCTGCCCCTGGGGGCTGAGCGCCCCGGAGTACCTGGCTTACCACGACGAGGAATGGGGCAGGCCGGTCCGCGGCGACCAGGCGATCTTCGAGCGGCTGAGCCTGGAAGCCTTCCAGTCCGGACTGTCGTGGCTCACGATCTTGCGCAAGCGGAAGAACTTCCGCGCGGCGTTCGCGGGCTTCGACATCGCGCAGGTCGCCGCGTTCGGCCCGGACGACGTGCAGCGCCTGCTGTCCGATCCGGGCATCGTCAGGAACCGGGCGAAGGTCAACGCGGTGATCACGAACGCCCGCGCCGCGCTGACCCTGCCGGCCGGGCTGAGCGACCTGGTCTGGAGCTACGCCGGCATCGGCGCGGCGCCGGCGGCGCCGCGCACGCTGGCGGAGATTCCGCCGCGGACCCCCGCCTCGAAGCGGCTCGCCGCGCAGCTGCGCGAGCACGGCTTCACCTTCACCGGCCCGGTCACCGTCTACGCCACGATGCAGGCCTGCGGCATAGTCAACGACCACCTGGCCGCCTGCTTCGCCCGCGCCGCCTGACCCCCGCCGCCCGGCCGCCTCCCCTGCCCCGCAGTCACATCGGTCACACGTGCCCCTGGCGCCCACTTCGCACACTCCGTGACCTTTTTGCCGCCCGGAATGTCCGGAATGTCCATGCATGGAGTGTGCAAAGTGGCATTTGCGGGACTCGCGGATAGCAAGGGAACTGCCCCGCGCGCGACTTGGGGGCGTCCCGGCCACGACCAGGCCGGCGCCGCCCGAGATGCTCCGGAGATATCTGCCGAGTTTGTGCAAATATGCGCCCTACTGCGGCGAAGCTGAACAATAGGGCATTTGTTGTGGCGGACCGCATGCAGGCGAGGACGCGGCGTGCGAAAATACCCCGCATGGATCACGATGATCCCGATATCGCGGAGCTTTTCGCGCCTCTTGAGCCGTCGAACGCGTTCGGCGTGGTCCTCAGTGAGGCGCACGAGGTGCTTTCCCATGTACGCCAGCCGATTGAGGCCGAGCTGTGGGGGTCCGACATGATCGGCGCGTTGTCGGCCTCGGCTGCCGACTCGGTGGCGGTCATGGCGGCGCTGACCGACTCGCTGGTGCCGGCCGCGGAGGAGACCGCGACGCCCGAGGCGCTGGCGCTGCTGCGGATCTTCGGGGCGATCGGGTCTCCCGGGCTGCGGGCCGCGGCGACCGAGGCCGCGGAGCGGGTGACGGCTCTTGGCGTGCCGGATCCGGCCTGGGCGGCGGCGATCGGCTCGCCCGTCGTCGGGAAGTGCTGGCACTACGGCGACGTCGGCGGCCGCCAGGAGTCGGTGACGGTCAGCTTCGCCTACGGGGATGCCGAGCACGCGCTGTCCGTGCTTATCGACCACGGCAAGGGCGGCCGGATCAAGGACGCCTGGGTCGGCGACGCGGCCGGCCTGCTCGACCGGACCTGGGTAGCCGTGGAGAACGACCCGCTGGTGGTCTTCGGGGCGATCGAGGCCACCGACGCCCGCGAGCGGCTTGAGCGGGCGATCAGGGCGGGCGAGTGCCCGGAGAAGCCCGATCAGGCCGACGACATCACCGCGCACCGGGCGCTGCTGCACGCGCGGATGGACCTGCTCGCGGCCGAGTAAGTCCCGCCGCGCGGCCAGGCGGCGCTGGCGTGGGGCGTTCCTAGGGCGTCAGGGCCAGGGTCGCTCCCGAGGGGCTGAGCAGCCGGTGGTAGCCGGGCACGCCGGGCATCCTGGCGATGTCGGCGCGCACCCGGCGGTAGGCCCCGTCCGGCCCGGCGAGCACGAGCCCGTCCGCGCCGAAGGCAATCAGTTCACCGTCGGTCCGCAGCAGGAGCGGGCCGTCGCGCTCGGCCGAGATCGCCACCCGCCCGGCCCGCATCCCGTCGAGGATGGCGACCGGGTCGGCGTCGGCGCACTCGACCCAGGTAGTGGGCGTGCCCGGCGGCGCGTCGGACCCGGGCCGGTGCCAGTCGCTGCCGCCGACCGGGATCGCCGCCGGGTCCCAGGCCTGCCACCAGGCAAGCGGCGTGGTCCAGGCCAGGTCGAGCCAGCTCCAGTGCCAGACCTCGACGAGCGGCGGGTGGCGCCGCATCTGGTGCAGCCAGCTCACCGGGCCCGCGATCGGGTGGTTGACCGACATCAATCCGCCGCGGCGCTCGGCCGCGTCAAGCCAGTCGTCCGGGCTGCCGCGGAAGTCGATCCAGCCGGTGTCGCCGAGCACCCCGGCGTGGCCGTGCGCGGTCGTCACCTCCTGGCCGGGGATCAGCGTGATCGCGTACCCGACGGTCGCGGCCGGCAGCTCGGCGTGGTGGCTGACCGTGTTGTGGTCGGTGACAGCGATGAAGTCCAGGCCGCGGCCGACCGCGAAGCAGGCAAGCTCGGGCACGGTCAGCACGCCGTCGGAATGCACCGTGTGCGCGTGCAGGTCGCCGGCGAGCCAGCGCCGCCCCTGCGTCGCGGGCAGGTCCCGCCTGGCGGGCCTGCTGGTCGGCGCCGGAGGCGCAGAAACCGCCTCGGGGTCGCCGTTTACGCTGCACGGCTCGGCCGTCACCCGGTAGCGCACGCCGTGCGGCGGCACCAAGTGCAGGCCGATCACCACCTGCCACAGGCCGGGCTCCACCTCGCCGGGCAGATAGCCGGGGGTGGCGTAATCCCCGGCGATGACAAAAGACTGCCTGGCGCCTCCGGACCAGCCGCGGAACCCGGACGGACCCAGGCACCCCAGGTCAAGGATCGCGCCGGCCCGCTCGTACTCGAATTCCACCCGCAGCGCCGCCGTGCCCGGCGCCACCTCGACGGGAAGGTAGTGCCATGGCGAGGCGAACCGGTCCTCGAGCGTCCATACCCCTGCGTGCACGGTCAGCTGCCCCATGTCCCCAGTGTGTCGGGGGGCATCTGGGCGGGCAAGGACCGGTTTCCCCGCGGTGCCCGGCTGGCGTAAACCAGATGACTTCGGCGGGCAGGAGTGTTATGGTTTCGAGCTTCGCGCCCACGACAGAGCAAAAGGGGGTCAGTCATGCCCGCCGACGCCGGGGAGGACGGACCGGACGGCATCATCCGCGCCGAGCGCGCCCATCTCGCCCAGTCCCGTGAGTTCCTCCGCCTGATGCGGGAGAACGTGCTCGCGATCAATCCCATGGCCGGGGACCGGGTGTCCCTGGAATACCTCAAGGCGGACCTGTACCGCCGCGCCGAATCGCTGCGCGACCTCCCCGACGCGCCCCTGTTCTTCGGCCGGCTGGACTACTCGGCGGATGCCGACTCCGAACGTGGATCACTGTTCCACATAGGGCGGCGGCACGTGCATGACCAGGAGGGCACGCCGGTGGTGATCGACTGGCGGGCGCCCGTCTCGCGGCCGTTCTACCGGGCCAGCCAGGCGGAGCCGATGGGCCTGCTGCTCCGCCGGCGGTTCGGGTTCTCCGGGGGAGAACTCACCGCCTACGAAGACGAACGGTTCGCCAGGCCGGTGGCCGGGACAGGCGCCACGGAGCGTTCGGGAGAAAAAAAGCCGAGCGAACTCCTGCTCGCCGAGATCGAGCGACCGCGATCCGGGCCGATGCGTGACATCGTCGCGACGATCCAGCCTGATCAAGACGACATCGTCCGGGCGGACGTGGGCCAGACGGTGGGCGTGCAGGGAGCGCCGGGGACAGGCAAGACCGCGGTCGGGCTGCATCGCGTCGCCTACCTGCTCTACGCCCATAAGGAGCAGGTGACTCGGCGCGGGGTCGTCGTCGTCGGGCCGAACAGCGCCTTCCTTTCCTACATCAGGAATGTGCTGCCGGCCCTCGGGGAGCTAGACGTTACCCAGACCACGGTCACCGACCTCGTGGCGTCCGTGCCGGTGCGCGGCACCGACAGCGACGCCGCGGGGGTGGTGAAGGGCGACGCCCGGATGGCGGAGGTGCTGCGGCGGGCGCTGTGGGCATCGATCAGGGAGCCTGCCGAGACGCTCGTCGTGGCCCGTGGCGCGCGGCGCTGGCGGGTCCCGGCCAGCGAGCTGGCGGCGCTGGCGGCCGAACTGCGGGAGCGCGGGGTGCGGTACGGGGCAGGGCGGGAACTGCTGGGACACCGGATCGCCCACGTGATCCTCAGCCAGCTGGAGGCGGCCGGTGAGACCTGCGATGACCGGACGCACGACGCGGTGCGCCGGTCGGCCCCTGTGCGCGCGTGCGTCGATCAGATATGGCCGAAGGTAGCCGCGAAGCGGCTGGTGTTCAGCCTGCTGTCGGCGGCACAGGAACTGGCGCGGCATGCCTGCGGGCTGCTTTCCGAGGCCGAGCAGGAGGCCATCGTCTGGTCGCCGGCGCCGCGCGGCCCGGGTTCGGCGCGCTGGAGCCGCGCCGACCTCGTGCTGATCGACGAGGCCGCCGACCTGATCGAGCGCACGCCGAGCCTGGCCCACGTGGTCGTGGACGAGGCGCAGGACCTGTCCCCGATGGAGTGCCGGGCGATCGGGCGACGGTGTTCTACCGGGTCGGCGACCGTGCTCGGCGACATCGCGCAGGGCACGACACCGTGGGCGGCTACGTCCTGGCCGGCCCTGCTCTCCCACCTCGGCAAGCCTGGCGCCGCGGTGCGCGAGCTCGACGTCGGGTACCGGGTGCCGCGGCAGATCCTCGACTATGCCTCACTGCTGCTGCCGTCGATCGCCCCTGAGCTGCGGCCGGCCTTGTCGCTGCGGGAGGACGCCGGGGCTCTTACCGTCGAGCCCGTGTCACCTGGGACCCTCGGTGCGCGGCTTGCTGGTGCCAGCTCCCGCGCGCTGCAGCTACAGGGATCGGTTGCCGTCATCTGCGCGGACGCGATGGTCGAGCAGGTCAGCGCGGCGCTGGTCGCGGCGGGCCTGCCGTTCGGCGTGCTCGGTTCGGGTCCCGCTGACGGCGAGACCCGGCTCACGCTCGTCCCGGTCACGCTGGCCAAGGGGCTTGAGTTCGATCACGTTTTGCTCGCCGAGCCCGCTCGCATCGCCTCCGGCGAGGCGTATGGCCTGCGCCGGCTGTACGTGGCGCTTACTCGCGCCGTATCCCGGCTCACCGTGTTGCACGCTGAACCGCTCCCCGGCCAAATTCGTTTCGTACCATAGAGGGGGACCATTTCGTTTTGGTCCTTCCCGGCAACATGCACATGCGCGTTGCGCAGCCGTGTCGGGGGCGGCATCCTGGGGCGATCTAGTAGGTCTTGCCCTGGGAAAACTACGATATGTAGCGACGGAGATTACGGTGGAAGCCAAGGGGAACCACGCGGGATCTGTCTATCTTGACAAGCTGGCCGAGGAGCTGACGCACCGGGGGCTCGATGCCTGGCTCATGGCACCGCCTGGGCGGGTACCTAGCGTGTACGTCGTGAACCCGGCCGCACGAGCCTTGGAAGAGAACGTTTACGTCGACTGCGGCAAGGACGGCCTGTGGTGGTTCTGGTGGTCGTGGGCGGAGCGGATCTCGATCGCCGACGACCTCGACGCGGCCGCGAGCGCGATCGTCCGGGTGCTGGCGTTGCCGCGCGGGCGCGAGTAAGACCCCGCGGCGGGTCAGCCGCGATCATTCGTTCGTGACCTGGCCGGACGGCATGCCGGGGAAGGCGACGGTAGACCCGCGCCAGTACGCCGCCCGGTTCGCTGGCGGCTGCATCGCGAGCGCGCCGAACATGCGCAGCGTCTGATCCGTGACCGCGACAAGGCCGAGGTATGCCTGGGTCACGCCGTCTTCCAGCACCGCGGCCAGCCGCCGCGCGGACTGCGCGTCCCGCACGGCGAAGGGCAGCCCGTAGGCCACGCTCGCGGCCACCGGGGTGGCGCCGAGCTGGACGATCATCGCCTCCAGGGTGTCCCTGGCCTCCTGGTGAAGCTTCCAGTCGGTCAGCGCGGCGGCCTGGTCGGCGCCGCTGAGCATGGCGCCGGCGACGCCGTACCCGTAGATCGCCGCGTGCTCGGCGGCCAGCGCGCCCTGCAGCGCCTGCAGCGCCTGCGGCGCCTGCGCGGCGACCTTTTTCCCTTGCGTCACCTGACGCTCCGGTCCAGCGCGCTGACGTGCGTTGACTCCGAGGCGGCGATGCTGGCGTACAGCTGCGCGAGCGACGGGGTCGCGCCGGCCAGGCGCCGCACCTGCGCGATGGCGGCGGCCTGCTCGGCGGCGCGCAGCTGGGCAACGGCGGCCGTCCGCGTCGCCGGAATCGGCGGCCTCGACGTGACCGTGTGCGGCACCCGCTTGCCCGGCGGCTCGATGATCCGGCCGCGCAGCTGGGCGAGGTGCGCCAGGTGCTCGGCGAGCAGCGGCGACAGCGCCGGCGCCAGGGCGGAATAAGCGGCCGTCGTTCTTTTGTATAGGGATACGAGGTTTTCCTCCGCGAAGGCCGCCGCGAACAGCGCGCGCACGTCCGCGGACAGTGGCGGCGGGCTGGCCAGCGGGTCGGGGCCCGCGCAGGCATCCAGCGCGAGAAACAGGGGCAGCGTCGCCGACGCGGCAAGCAACTGGCGCCTTCGCAGCATAGGCTCTAAGCATGCCACGGAGCTGACGCTGTCAAGGCTGCGGCCGGCTTGCCGTCGGTTTGCGTCCGTAGCGGCGTACGGCCTCCGCGGCCTATAGGCTGGACCTGCGAAGATATAAGAGCCTCGGTGGTGGATGGCTCGCAGACGAGGAGGTCGTGATGCCCGGTGGCTCCCGCCCCGCCGCCGGCCCGGTGGACGACAGGCGCCTGGCTGGCCTCATTCAGCCTGTGGTGGCCGCGGCCGGGATGGACCTCGAATCGGTGCGGATCACCGTCGCCGGGCGACGGCGGCTGCTGCGCGTCGTGGTCGACAGCGACCAGGGCGTCAGCCTCGACGACGCGGCTCTTGTCAGCCGCGAGGTGTCTGCCGCGCTGGACGCGGCCAACGTGATGGGAGACGTCCCGTACACCCTTGAGGTTTCCTCTCCTGGCGTGGACCGCCCGCTGACCGAGCCGCGGCACTGGCGGCGTGCGGCCGGGCGGCTGGTCCGGGTGAAGGCCGGGGCGGAGGGAACCGTGCAGGGCAGGGTGCTCACCGCGGACGCCGACGCCGTCACGCTTGATGTGAGCGGTGCCAGCCGCAGGTTCGGCTATGGCGACCTCGGGCCCGGCGCCGTTCAGGTGGAGTTCGGGCGGTTGCCGGACGCGGAGCTCGCTGAGCTCTCCGGCGGCGAGCTTTCCGGTGCGGAGCTTCCCTACGAAGTGGACCTTGGAGCTGGCGGCGATGGATATTGACCTGAGCGTGCTGCGCAGCCTCGAGAGCGAGAAGGACATCTCGCTCGAAACGGTCATCAAGGCGATCGAGGACGCGCTGCTGATGGCCTACCACAAGACCGAAGGCGCGAGCCCCACGGCGCGCGTGGAGGTAGACAGGAAATCCGGCCACGTCACCGTCTGGGCGCGGGAGGTCGGCGGCGCCGAAGGCGCGAGCGCGCGGGAATATGACGATACGCCCGCCGGGTTCGGCCGGATCGCGGCGACGACCGCGCGCCAGGTGATCTTGCAGCGGCTGCGCGACGTGGAAGACGAGATGACGTTCGGCGAGTACGCCGGACACGAAGGCGACATCGTGGCCGGCGTGATCCAGCAGGGCAAGGACCCGCGCACGGTGCTCGTCGACCTGGGCAAGATCGAGGCGGTGCTGCCGCCTGCCGAGCAAGTCCCCGGCGAGCGCTACGTGCACGGCGAGCGGATCCGCTGCTATGTGTGGCGGGTCCGCAAGGGACACAGGGGCCCGTCGGTCACGCTGTCGCGGACGCACCCCGACCTGGTCCGCAAGCTCTTCGCGCTGGAGGTTCCCGAGATCGCGAGCGGCGCGGTTGAGATCGTCAAGATCGCCCGTGAGGCCGGGCACCGGACCAAGATCGCGGTGCAGTCTCATCAGCAGGGCGTCAACGCCAAGGGCGCGTGCATCGGGCCGGTGGGCAGCCGCGTCAGGAACGTGATGGCGGAGCTGCACGGCGAGAAGATCGACATCGTGGACTTCTCTGAGGACCCGGCCGAGTTCGTCGCGAACGCGCTCTCCCCGGCCCGGGTCACCCGCGTCGACGTCGTCGATCCGGTGGCCATGGAAGCCCGGGTGGTCGTTCCCGACTACCAGCTGTCGCTCGCGATCGGGAAGGAAGGCCAGAACGCCCGGCTTGCCGCCCGGCTTACCGGCTGGCGGATCGACATCAGGTCCGACGCGGCGGCCGAGCCGGCGGCGGCCCCGGCCGAGCCGGCGACAGCGACGGCTGAGCCGGCGGCGGCCCCGGCTGAGGAGAAGCCCGCGGCGCCGGCGTCGGCCGATGAGAAATCTGCGGCGCCGGCGTCGGCCGAGGAGAAGCCCGCGGTCGCGGCCGCGGCCCGCGAGGCGCGGTCAGTGCCGCGCCAGGGGGGCGAAGCCGCGCACGACGCCGGAGTCGGACGGGTCGGCGACACCACCGGGACGGCGTGAGCTTCACGGCCTGACGTCAGCCGCCCCCTGGGCGGCGTCGTGGCCGCGTTGACCTGCCCCGGTGGCCGCGGTGCCGGCGACTCGCCTGGTGCCCTGGCCGCGGTGACACGGTAGACTAAGTGAGGATTGGCGTGCGAGCTGAGCTGCCGGAGCAGCCGGGGGGTTTCCCGGTACGTACCTGCGTCGGTTGCAGGGAGCGTGCGCCGAAGTCCAGCCTGCTTCGCCTGGTGGTGGCCGGGGACGGCATCGTGCCCGACCCCCAAGCGCGGCAGCCCGGCCGGGGCGCGTACCTGCACCCCAGCCTGGCGTGCTTCGAACTGGCGCAGCGGCGCCGGGCGTTCTCGCGTGCCCTGCACGTTGCGAGCCCGCTCAGCCTCGCTTCGCTTGCTTCGTACCTGTCACGGACGGACACCCTGGAATAACATACTGGCGGCGACGGACGGGCAACGGTCGACGGCGACGGGAAGCACGCTGGACACAACGGATACCTGTACGGAAAGCAGGTCGAGAAGCTAATGAGCGCTCGATGAGCACAAGGCGATGAACGGCACGAGCTGACGCCGACCCGGAGCACACTATGCCCCGGATCGGCTGATGATCCGGTAAATGGCCCGGTGGAAGGGCCGAGCAGAGGAGCATAGTGGCGAAGGTCCGGGTTTACGAACTCGCAAAGGAGTTCGGTGTAGAGAGCAAGGCCGTCATGGCTGAGCTCGAGAAAATGGGCGAGTTCGTGCGTTCGGCGTCCTCGACGATCGAGGCGCCGGTAGTCCGCAGGCTCAAGGAAGCGTTCGCCGCCGAGTCGGCGAAGGCGGGCCGGCCGGGACAGCGGCCGGCGGACGCGCGCGCCGCCCAGCCTCCTTCCCGGCGCGACCAAGGCGGCACGGCCGCCGACGGCCGTCAAGGGGAGCGCGGCACCGTCGCGCCGTCGGACAGTGGCGG
>JASHPP010000138.1 GCA_030038035.1 Trebonia sp. | reverse complement strand
GCGATCGCCTCGGGGAGCATCGGTGTCGTCGCGGCGTGGTCGAGGTAAACGACCGGACTTGTATTCATCGCGGCTTTAGCCTAACCGCAACGGACGGTGCGATGGTGCCGCGCTTACAGCTGCTTGTGTTTGGCGATCTCGTCGAGTAGCTGGGGGATGACGGTGAACAGGTCGCCGGCGATGCCGAGGTCGGCGATGTCGAAGATGGGGGCGTCGGGGTCTTTGTTGATGGCGATGATGGTTTTGGAGGTTTGCATGCCGGCCCGGTGCTGGATGGCGCCGGAGATGCCGGCGGCCAGGTAGAGCTGGGGGGAGACGGTTTTGCCGGTCTGGCCGACCTGGAACTGGTGGGGGTACCAGCCGGCGTCGGTGACGGCGCGGGAGGCGCCGACGGCGGCGCCGAGGGCGTCGGCGAGGTCCTCGATGATCTTGAAGCCCTCGGCGGAGCCGGTGCCGCGGCCGCCGGAGACCACGATCTGGGCTTCGGTCAGGTCCGGCCGCTCGCCCTTGTCCGCGACCACGTGCTCGAGGATCCTGGCGGTCTTGGCGGCGCTGCTGGCGGCGAAGGTCACCGGGACGATCTCGGCCGGGCCGGGGGCGGGCTGGGCGGTGATCGCGTTCGGCCGGATGGCGATGATGGGGGTGCCCCTGGTGACGGTGGCGTGCACGGTGATCGCGCCGCCGAAGTTCGCCTGGACGGCGACCGGGGTCCCGTCCGGGCCCGCGGTGACGTCGACGGCGTCGGTGAGCACGCCGGAGTTCGTCTTGACCGCGAGCCGGCCCGCGATCTCCTTGCCCTCGGCGGTGCCGGCGATCAGCACCGCCGCCGGCGCCCTGTCCGCCACCAGCCGGGCCAGCAGCTCCGCCTTCGGGGCCACCGGGTACTCGCCGAACTCGGCGGAATCGGCCACGTAGACGCGGGCGGCGCCGTACTCGGCCAGCCGCGCCCGGCCCTCGTCCGCGCCCGGGCCCGCCCAGACGACGGCGGGCTCGCCGAGCCGGGCGGCCGCGGTCAGCAGCTCGCAGGTGACCTTCCTGACCTCGCCGCCAGAGTGCTCCGCGAGCACCAGCACCTCAGCCATGTGTCCCCTCCCCCTTCAGATGAACTTCCGCCCGGCCAGGAACGCGGCCACCTTGACGCCGCCGTCCCCGTCGTCCCTGACCACCACCCCGGCCGCCCGCGGCGGGCGGGCCGCGAAGCCCGCCACCGCGGTCGCCGAGCCGCCCAGCCCCACCAGCGCCGGGTCGATGCCCGCCCCGGCCAGCGTCAGGGCCTGCACCGGCTTCTTCTTCGCCGCCATGATCCCCTTGAACGAGGGGTAGCGCGGCTCGTTGATCTTCTCCACCACGCTGACCACCGCCGGCAGCTGCCCCGCCACCACGTCATACCCCTCATCCGACACCCGGCGGATCCTCACCGCGGTCCCGTCGATCTCGACCTTCGACGCCAGCGTCAGCTGCGCCACCCCCAGCCGCTCGGCCAGCATCGCCGGCAGCACCCCGGTCCGCGCGTCGGTCGACTCCGACCCGCAGATCACCAGGTCGAACCCGATCACCGCCAGCACCTGGGAGATGGCGTACGAGGTGGCCAGCGCGTCCGACCCGGCCAGCGCCTCATCGGCCAGGTGCACCGCCCTGCCCGCCCCCATCGACAGCGCCTTGCGGACCGACTCCGCCGCCCTCGCCGGGCCCATCGACAACACCGTCACCTCACCCCCGTGCGCCTCCGCGATCCGCAGCCCCTCCTCGATCGCGTACTCATCCAGCTCATTGATCAGCCCGTCAACCGCAGCCCGGTCCAGCGTCCCATCCGGCCGCAGCGTCCGCTCCACCGCGGTATCCGGCACCTGCTTAACGCAGACGACGATGTTCACCGGTTGTCCCGCCTCTCCCGGCGTAAGGTACTCGATATCGCTATTATGGTATCCAGTACCATAAGCTGGCGGCAAGTGGCAGCCGCCAGCGAGGAAATGAGCGGTGATGAGCAAGCCGAGGGCGCGTGAGCGGCTGGCCGAGGCCGCGTTCGCCCTGTTCGACGAGGCCGGATACGAGCACACCACGATCGATGACATCACCGAGCGAGCCGGCCTTGGCCGCACCACGTTCTTCCGGCACTACCGCTCCAAGGAAGACGTTATCTTCCCCGACCACGACTGGCTGCTCGACCAGGTCGCCAGCCGCCTGCAGACCTCCAGCCACGCCACCGCGCTGGTGGCGGTCTCCGACGCGGTCCGCCTGGTGCTGACGCACTACGTCGCCGAAGGCGACCTTGCCCGCCGCCGCTACGCGCTCACCAGCCGGGTCCCGGCGCTGCGCGACCGCGAGATCGCCAGCGTCGCCCGCTACCAGCGCCTGTTCCGCGAGTTCATCGCCGGCTGGATGGCCGACATCGCCGAGCCGGCCCCGCTGCGGGCCGAACTGATGGCCGCCGCCGTGGTCGCGGCCCACAACCACGTGCTGCGCCGCTGGCTGCGCGGCGACAGCCCCGACCCGAACCGCGAAGTCGACGAGGCCATGCGCATGGTGATCGGCCTGTTCGCCTCGCCCGCGCAGGACGGCAACGGCACGACGGTCGTGGCGTTCCGCACCGGTCAGGACATCGACACGCTGATACCGGCATTGCGGCGCCTCGCTGAAGAACACCCGGCTACCTGACAGGAAGTGATGATGATCCGCACGCGAGTCACGGAACTGTTCGGCATCGACCACCCGGTTGTCTGCGGTGGGATGACCGCCCTCGGCACCGCGGAGCTTGTCTCGGCCGTCGCCAACGCCGGAGCCCTGGGGTTCCTCACCGCCCTCACGCAGCCATCCCCGCAAGCGCTCGCCAAGGAGATCGCGCGCACCCGTGAGCTGACCGACCGGCCCTTCGGGGTCAACCTGACCATCCTCCCCACGATCAACCCGGTGCCATACCACGAGTACCGGGCAGCCATCGTGGAATCCGGCGTGACGATCGTCGAGACCGCGGGATCCAGCCCCGAGCCGCACCTGCCCGACTTCAAGGCCGCGGGAATAAAGGTCATTCACAAGGCGACCAGCGTCCGGCACGCCCTGTCCGCCGAGCGCAAGGGCGTGGACGTGGTCAGCATCGACGGCTTCGAGTGCGCCGGACATCCCGGAGAGGACGATGTCCCCGGGCTCATCCTCATCCCGGCCGCGGCCGCCCGTCTGACGGTGCCCATCATCGCATCAGGCGGCATCGCGACCGGGGCGGGGCTCGCCGCGGCCCTGGCCCTGGGTGCCGACGCGGTCAACATGGGCACCCGCTTCATGGCGACCACCGAGGCACCCATCCACGAGAACGTCAAGCAGCAGATCGTCGCCAACGACGAGCGCGCCACGATCTTGGTGTTCCGTCAGTTCCGTAACACGGCACGTGTCGCGCGTAACAGCATCTCCGAGCAGATCGCCGAGATCTCCACGCGCCCGGGGGCCACGTTCGAGGACGTCGCCGCCCTGGCCTCGGGCGCGCGGGGCCGCGCGGACGTTCTCGGTGCGGGCGACGTCGAGGGCGGTATGTGGTGGGCCGGCCAGTCCCAGGGGCTGATCCGCTCGGTCGACACCTGCGCCGCGGTCATCTCAGAGATCGTCGGCGAGGCCGAGGAGATCATCGCCCGCCGCCTGCCCGCGCTAGTGGCGGACCCGCGTAGCTGACGATGCGCCATACGTGTGGCTCTCGCCGAACCGGGCGATGAGCAGGGCTGACCTCCTGCGCAGCTGTCCGATCGGCCAGGCCAGGTCGAGGCCGCCACGCCAGGCCAGGGCGAAGTCGGCGACCTTGAGGTTATAGTGACAGCCTTCGAAATCCAGGACGCCGCTCAGCCGCCCGCCGTCGAACAGGAGATTCCACGGCGCGAAATCCCCGTGGATCACGCACATCGGGGCCGCGGTCAGCTCGCAGCTCGCGAACCGTTCGAGCACGGCCTGGCGGCATTCCCGCAAGAGCGCGCCCTCCTCGGGCACCCGCCGCTCATGCACCCCGAGCCATGCCTCCAGCTCCGGGTCCGCGACAACCTCGGACAAGGCGGGAAACCCGATGCGCCGCCTCGTGAAACTCCGCAAGCAGCCGTCCGCGGGCCACTGCGCCGCCCGCGGAACCCGGTCCTCCGCTAGCAGCTCGGGAACGGGCCACCCGGCCCGGCGCATCGACTCCATGAACTCGATCTGATACGGCCAGTCAGGCAAGGCCTGGTCATCGGCGTGCTTGACGACGACCTTCGCGAGCCCGCGCTCCGCACGCCACGTGGTCGACAACCGTGCGCCGAGATAGACGGCGCGATGCAGCCGCCACCGTATCGCCAGCTCCTGCGGAATCTGCGGCATCGACCTAACGCCACTGCCGATCCCCTCGTCCACGAATGTTCAACCTACTTCCGCGCCGGGCGGGTTACCCGGCCCGGAGGGTGGGCGGCGGGTGGCTGTGCAGGACCTGCCCGTTGGGCCCGTGGGCGGTGGTGGTGCCGTCGGGGTGCAGGACCAGCTGCCAGCCCCACCGGTGGATGCAGACGTCATGATGAAACTGGCACAGTAGGACACATGAGCTGACGCTGGTCTGGCCGCCGTCCTTCTTGTGCCGCAGGTGATGCACGTCGCACCAGGCGGCCGGCCGGCCGCAGCCCGGCCAGGCGCAGGCCCTGTCCCGGAGCAGCACGGCGCGGCGGACGGCGGCCGGGATGCTGTCGGAGTACCCCACGTCCAGCGGCAGGCTCGGCGTGTCGTACGGGGGGCTGAGCAGGCTGGTGCGCAGCACCCCGGCCAGGCCGTGCGGGCCGGAGACGAAGTCGACCGCCAGCCGGGCGATCGCGTAGCGGAGCGCGGCGTGCGCGTCCGGGGACAGCGGCTCCGTCCGGGGCTGGTGCCCGGCAGCTGACAGGGCCAGTTCGATGATCTGGTCGATCACCTGCATGTCGGCGTGGCCGGTGACGACCGGGACGGTCATCGCGTCGCAGCCGGCGGTCTCGGCGCCGGCGCCGGCCAGGTAGCCGGCCTGGCCGGCGCGGGCCCGGAGCCAGGCCTCCTCGACCGCGGAGGCGCCGGGCTGGGAGCGCAGCCAGGGAAACGGGATGTGGGCGATCACCTGGGTGTCGGCCCCGGCCCGGCCGGGCACCATCCTGGCGCGGATCAGCAGCTCGCAGCCCAGCTGCAGCGCGTCATGAAAACGCTGCCCCTCGCTGCGGTGATCTTCCGGGCCGGCCTTCTTGCCCAGCGCCTCCAGCACCGCCTGGACGGCCGCATTGCATTCGGGGGTGAGGCTGCCGCGGAGGACGGCGGCGCCGCCGAACGTGGTGCCGACCGCCAGGTACCGGTCGTCGAACCCGTCATCATCGTCGTCGGGGTCGGGGTGCCGTGCGCGCCACTGCTCCCAGGCGGCCGCCGCGATCAGCGCCAGGTCATCCACGGACGCGCCGGCCGCCGCCGCGTCCAGCAGGATCGTCCCGGTCTGGGCGCGCAGCTCCTCGGGGAGCTTCCTGGTCAGCTCGGTGATCTGCAGCCCGCAGGACTCGGAGACCTGCCCGGCGGCCATCGCGCCGGCGACGTCGGGGTGGGCGCTGAGCCGGCGCATCTGCCTGACCGCGGCCCTGGCGTCCTTCCTGGTCATCTGGGTCCTGGCGGCCAGCCAGGAGGCCGGGGTCCCGTACCCGTCGGCGTCGTGCGCGCCCGCCGCGTCGAACCGGCGCAGGAACGCCGCGTGCGCCGCGGCGAACTTCGCCCGCAGCCCGCCGAGCGAGACCAGCACGTCCCCGAGGGAGGCGGCCGCAAGCTCATCACCGGCCGGGGAGTTCAGGAAGTCCAGCCCGGCGCCCAGCAGCCGCAGCGCCTCGGCCACACTTTGCGGAGCGCCGCCGTCAACATGCTCGCTGCTGGTGCACATGCTGGATCACCTCCCCACGAGCGGCCGCGCCATCGGCGAGACCGTCGGCGCTGTGGTCATCGAGACATTGGCACATCGTTGCCACTCCCATGGACACGGCAGATCGGCCGTGATAGGCAAGTCTGCAGCGGATTAGGCCGCGGGCCGCTGGTCTTCTATCGCGGGGGCAATGCCCACGAGCGCAGCTTGCAACGTCGGGTCGGCAAAGGTGAGCGCGCCGTCGAACCCATGCTGCAGGTTGCTGGCCAGCCTGGCCACGCTGTTTCCGCAGCAGCCCCGCCTGAGGTACACGCGCATCCACTGATCGCCGATATCCATGCTCACCGGCCGGCCTCAACTGCCTCGATTTCCGGGACGCCCGATTCGACCCGCGGCATGCCCCACAGCCGGAATGGCTCCCTCGACGAGAACAGCGCATCGGCGAACTGCTCGAGATCGGGGATCGGGCGAGAGAACCTGATCACAATAGGCGCGCCGCCCGACGAACCGGCCCATGCGACGGCCGTCGGCGAAGGCGTATTGCATCCATGCCCTGGTGCCGGCCAGGGCGTCGGGGTCGGTGACGTAGCAGGCGCGCGAGGCGATGCGCAGGCGCTGGAAAAGCGCTGTGCCGGTAGCCTTCGAGGAACGCCGCGGTATAGGCGGGCAGCGAGATCCGGTCAGTGGCGCCGTGCGCTGTCCAGCAGCCGATGTCGTCGGCGACGCTGCCTGCCCGCACGCCGCCCCCAGTCGATGATCGCGCTGATGTCGGTGGCCTGCCGGGCGTGATCCGCCTGGGGCCGCGGACCGCGCAGCTGACGTCAGGGGGTGTCGCCGCGGACGCCCATCTCGTCGATGCGGGCGAGCATCTCGGCCGGGTCGGCGTACACGCGGTAGGCGCCCGCGCGTTCCAGCTCGTCACGACCGTACCCGCCCGACTGCAGCCCA
>JASHPP010000820.1 GCA_030038035.1 Trebonia sp. | reverse complement strand
CGCGCCCGCCTGCCGGCCGGCGAGCAGGCGCCCGGCCCGGGCCGCCACGAACGCGGCGAGCAGGGCCGCGTACGCGATCGCCGCGGCGTGCAGCGACGTTCCGGTCAGCCAGACCGCGGCGATCACCCCGAAGCCAAGCGCGATCGCGCCCAGGGCGGCCGGCGTCAGCTCGCGTGACCTGGCCCAGCGCGCGACGTCCCTGGCCACGGGGTCGGAGACCGGCTCGGCGGTGCCCGCGGGCGCGGCCAGCTCCTCCGCGGCCATCGGCCTCCTCCCCAGCGCACTCCGTTTCCCTGGGTAATGACCTGCGTTGTTTCCCCAGCGTAATGACGTGCCCACTGATGCTTGTGAATAACCACTCAGGCGCGCACCAGGTAAAGTCCCTGACGTGACGGTGACGCGGGTGGTCGCGGTGGTGCTCGGCGGCGGCGCGGGCAACCGGTTCGGCGGCGCGCTGCCCAAGCAGCTGGTCACGCTGGGCGGCCGGACGCTCGTCGAGCGCTGCGTGAGCGCGTTCACCCAGGCCCCCGGCGTCGACGAGGTCCTGCTGGTGCTGCCGCCCGGCTATGCGGAGGAGGCGGCCAGGCTGGCCGGGGACCAGGTCAGCGCCGTCATCACCGGGGGCGTGACCCGCCAGGACTCGGTCCGCAACGCGATCGCCCACCTGGCCGCCAGGCACGCCCCGGATGCCACAGGCGTCCTGCTGCACGACGCGGCCCGCCCCCTGGTCAGCCAGCAGATCATCGCGGACTGCGTCACCGCGCTCGGCAAGTACGACGCGGCGGGCACGGCGGTCCCGACTTCGGACACGATCGTGGTCGCCGAGGACGGCGTGATGTCCCACGTCCCGCCGCGCGAGACCCTCCACCGCGCCCAGACTCCGCAGTGCTTCCGGCTGTCCGTGATCGCCAGGGCGCACGAACTGGCGGCGCAGGATCCGGCTTTCGTCCCCACCGACGACTGCGGCGTGGTGCTCCGCTATCTCCCGGACGTGCCGGTGCACATCGTCGCGGGCAGCGAGCGCAACATCAAGGTCACGTACCCCTCGGACCTAGCGATCGCCGAAGCCCTGCTCAGGAGCGAACAGCCTGCTTGATCAGGGTCCGGCCGAAGTCCCACATCAGGCCCGACCCCTTGCTCGCGTCCTTGAGGACGTCGTCCAGGGCTTCGGTGAACAGCGCGACCTCGGCGTCGCCGATCATCAGCGGCGGGATCAGCTTGATCACTTCCATGTGGTCGCCGGAGACCTGGGTGAGGATCCGGTGCCGCTGGAACAGCGCGACGACGACCATCTGCGCGAACAGCCCCACCCGGGCCTTTTGCAGCATGGCCCAGCCGACCCGGGCGCGCACGGACGACGGCCGGCCGAACTCGATGCCGATCATCAACCCGCGCCCGCGCACGTCGGAGATGACGTCGTACGTGCCGGCCAGGCCCTCGAGGGCCGACCGGAGGGCGGCGCCGACCCGGGCGGCGTTCTCGACCAGCCCCTCGTCGTCGATGACCGACAGCGTCGCCAGGCCCGCGGCCATCGCGAGCGGACCGCCCTTGAACGTGGCGCTGTGCACCATGACGCGGTCCATCGAGGAGTAGACAGAGCCGAACACCTTCTCGGTCGCGAGCATCGCGGCGACCGGCACGTAGCCGCCGGACAGCGCCTTGGCGACCGTGACGATGTCCGGGCGGACGTCCTCCTCGTGCTGGTAGGAGAAGAACGTCCCGGTGCGCCCGAACCCGCTCTGCACCTCGTCGCAGATCAGCAGCGCGCCGTTCTTGCGCAGCAGCGCCGCCGCCGCGGCGAGGAAGCCGGGCGGCGTCATGAGCACGCCGTGCCCCTGGACCGGCTCGACGATCATCGCGGCGACGTCGCCCTTGCGCAGTTCGGCGTCAAGCGCGCCGAGGTCCCCGAGCGGGATCTGCGTGCCGGGCAGCAGCGGCCCGAAGCCCTTGCGGAACTCCTCCGCGCCGTTCACCGACAGCGACCCGGCGGTCAGCCCGTGGAACGCGTGCACGGCGTAGACGACCCGGCCGCGCCCGGTCGCGTGGCGCGCGAACTTCAGCGCCGACTCGACCGCCTCGGTGCCGCTGTTGCAGAAGAACACCCGGTCAAGTCCCGGTGCCTTCGCCAGCAGCCGCTGCGCGAGCAGGCCGGAGATCGGCGGGCAGTCGAACTGGGTCCAGGACGCGAAGTCCGCCTCCAGCGCGTCGTGCAGCGCCTTGCGGATCACCGGGTGGCTGCGTCCGGCCGCGAACACGCCGAAGCCGGCCAGGAAGTCGGCGTAGGCGTTGCCTTCCGCGTCGTAGAGGTAGGCGCCCTCGCCCCGCTCGTAGATCTTGTCGAAGCCGATCGCGTGCAGCGTGCGGGGCAGCTGCGGGTTGAGGTACCGGCTGTGCAGGTCGTAGCCCTGGCCGCGCACGGCCGCGAGTTCAGCGCCTAGATCGAAACCCATTGCCGCATTGTACGGCCGGGGGTCAGCGCCGCCGGACCAGGCGGCGCGGACTGCACAAGAACCCGGCGCCCCAGCACATGTGCATGGTGGCGAGCACCACGGGCACCCGCGCCCGCACCGCGGCCGGCAGCTCGCGGGCGAGCATCGCCGACACCGCCGTGATCCCCGCCAGGTACACCACGGGGACGGCGAACCCGAGTAGCAGCCAGTGCCAGGCCGCCGGCGCATTCCCTGCCCAGAGCCCGAGCCCGGCGATGCCCAGGGCAGCGCCGGCGAGGTTGACCGCCGCCGCGGCCGGCGCCGCGAGGTAGCGCGCGTTGACCGTCTCCGGGTACCTGCGGGCGACGACGCGGCGCCACCAGCCGTAGCGGAAATGCTGCCTGGCCAGCGTCTGCAGGCTGGCCCGCGGCCGGTACGTGACCCGCAGGTCCGGTGTGAACCAGATCAGGCCGCCGCCGGCCCTGATCCGGTAGTTCAGCTCCCAGTCCTCGGCCACGAGCATGGTCTCGTCGTAGCCGCCGGCCCGCTCGATCGCCTCCCTGCGGTACACGCCCAGGTACACGGTGTCGGCGGGGCCGGCCGCCCCGCCCGTGTGGTTGGCGGCCGCGCCGACCCCGGCGGGCGAGGTCATCGCCCACGCCACCGCCTGCTGGAACGAGGTGACGCCCTCGGCGGCCATCACGCCGCCGACGTCCGCGGCCCCGGTCTCAAGCAGCGTCCGCACGGCCGTGCGCAGGTAGCCGTCGGGCAGCAGGGCGTGCCCGTCGATCCGGGTGATCACGCCGTACCGTGCGGTCTTGATCGCGGCGTTCATCGCCGACGCGATCCGCCCCGACGGGTTGGCCACGACCATGATCCGGGGGTCGGCGGCCGCGAGCTGGCGGGCGAGCTGCTCGGTCCGGTCCCTGGACGGGCCCACGGCGAGGACAAGCTCGAAGCCGCCCGGGTAGTCCTGCGCGAGCACGCGCCTGACCGAGTCCGCGAGGTGCCTTTCCTCGTCACGGACCGGCATCACCACCGAGACCGCCGGGAGCGTCGCTGGCTCCCCCGGGGAGAACTGTCTGCCCGGGGCAGCCGCGACGGTCCGTTCGGAATGACGATCTTGATCCTGATCCATGACTCCTGTCACGGCTTGCAGTTTAGAGGGCGGGATCCTCCAGCAGGTCGGTAACGAGCGCAGCGATCGCGGATCGTTCCGATCGGGTGAGCGTGACGTGCGCGAACAGCGGGTGCCCCTTGAGCTTCTCGATCACCGCGACCACGCCGTCGTGGCGGCCGACGCGCAGGTTGTCCCGCTGCGCGATGTCGTGCGTGAGCACGACCCGGGACCCGGTGCCGATCCGCGACAGCACGGTGAGCAGCACGCCGCGCTCCAGCGACTGCGCCTCGTCCACGATCACGAACGCGTCGTGCAGCGAGCGCCCGCGGATGTGCGTGAGCGGCAGCACCTCGAACATGTCGCGCGCGAGCACCTCGTCGATCAGGTCCCGCGTGGTCAGCGCCGACAGCGTGTCGTAGACCGCCTGGGCCCACGGGTTCATCTTGTCGGCCTCGGACCCTGGCAGGTAGCCGAGATCCTGGCCGCCGACCGCGTACAGCGGCCGGAAGACAAGGACCTTGCGGTGCTGGCGGCGCTCCATGACCGCCTCGAGGCCGGCGCAAAGCGCCAGCGCCGACTTGCCCGTCCCCGCCCGGCCGCCCATGCTGACGATCCCCACGTCCGGGTCGAGGAGCAGGTCGAGGGCCACGCGCTGTTCGGCGGACCGGCCGTGCAGGCCGAACGCCTCACGGTCGCCGCGGACCAGCTGGATCTTCTTGTCCGGGCGGACCCGGGCCAGTGCGCTCGCGCTGCCGGTGTGCAGCACGAGCCCTGTGTGACAGGGGAAATCGCGGGCGGCCTCGCAGTCAAGCACGCCGTGCTCGTACAGTTCCTCTACCTCGCCGTTGGTGACGGACAGTTCGGCCATGCCAGTCCAGCCGGAATCGACGGGCAGTTCTGCCCGGTATTCCTGGGCCTCGATCCCGATGGACGCCGCCTTGACCCGCAGGGGCAGGTCCTTGCTGACCAGGACCACGTCGTGGCCCTCGTCGGCGAGGCTGCGCGCGACCGACAGGACTCGCGTGTCGTTGTCGCCGAGCCGGAAACCGGCCGGGAGGACCTGCGAATCGATGTGGTTGAGCTCCACGCGCGCGGTGCCGCCGAGCAGTCCGACCGGAAGCTCGGCGTCCAGGCGACCGTACTTGATCCGGAGGTCATCGAGGTACCGGAGGGCCTGGCGGGCGAAGTAGCCCAGCTCAGGATGGTGACGCTTCGCCTCAAGCTCGGTGACGACCACGACCGGCAGCACGACGTGATGTTCGTCGAATCGCGTGCAGGCGGCCGGGTCGGCGAGCAGGACGCTCGTGTCGAGGACATAGGTACGACGGTGCACAGAGTTGGCCACGCATACTCCCCTGGGCGACCGGAGTTGGGTACCGGCGCCGCGGACAGGACACGCCCGGCCCCTGGATAACGGGGGGAGACGTGTCGGATGGACCGGGGCTGCCCTCCGAGGGCCGCACCGGCCCTCGCGTCGCACGTGCAGACGTCAGGGGGCCTCCCGCGGGGGCGACCTGGAGAGCCGCCCGCCACCACTCAAGGTACCCGTGTTCTCGGTCCCGTGAAAGTACCCGGCCGTGTTAACTGAGCTGCCTATACGCCAAACCTGCGGTTGCGTTCGGAATACGAGCGGAGCGCCCGCAGGAAGTCGACCTTGCGGAAGGCGGGCCAGTAGGCGTCGCAGAAATAGAACTCAGAGTGGGTTGACTGCCAGAGCAGGAATCCGCCGAGCCGCTGTTCGCCGCTCGTGCGGATGACCAGATCCGGGTCGGGCTGGCCCGCCGTATAAAGGTGCTCGGCGATGTGCTCGACGTCAAGGACCTCGGCCAGCTGCTCGATCGTGGTACCCCGGCTCGCGTGCTCGATCAGCAGTGACCTGACCGCGTCGGCGATCTCGCGCCTGCCGCCATACCCGACCGCCACGTTGACGAGCAGGCCGGGATTATTCGCGGTCGTCTCCGCGGCCTGCTTGAGAATGCGCGCGGTGTGGTCGGGCAGCAGGTCAAGGGCGCCCATCGGGTTCACGTGCCACTGCTCGTCGACCAGGCCGTTGACCGTGTCCTCGATGATCGGCAGCAGGGCCTCGAGTTCCTTCTTGGGCCGGCTGAGGTTGTCGGTGGACAGCAGCCACAGCGTGACCACCTCGACGCCGGCCTGTTTGCACCAGGCAAGCAGCTCGACGATCTTGTCGGCGCCCTTGCGGTGGCCCTTGCTCACATCCGCGTGGCCCGCCATGCGGGCCCAGCGCCGGTTGCCGTCGCACATCACGCCGACATGCCGGGGTATCGGCCTGCCTGACAGCGACGCCTCGAGCCTGCGCTCGTACAGCCGGTACGCCAGGTCGCGCAGTCCCATGAACCGACCTTCCCCGCGCTCGGGCATGCTCGCGCGCACCCAAGCTCGCCACGTTGATTTTCCCTAGTCACCGTATCCGACGAGGGCAACATCGCGTGGCGTCCCCCGGGTGTTCGAAGGCAGCCCGCAGCGTCCGGTCAGGCTCGTTCAGTACTGGCTAAGAAGCTACGTCGCCGGCTGCGCCGGCGGCCGCGCCGGCGTTCCCTGCCGTGCTCCCGCCCGGCCCCTGCGACCGCACTTCCTCGACCCGGCGCAGCGCCTCGCGCAGCTCGGTCAGCCACGCGTCGGAGTGCTCGCCGGTCAGCCGCACGCACCAGGCGAGCGCGTCGCTGCGGCTGCGGGCGACGCCGGCGTCCACGAGGGTGTCGAGCACTCGCCGTTCGGACTGGCGCAGCCGGGTCATCACAGGGACGGACAGCGTGGTGAACATCTCGCCGCGGTCGCCGCAGCGGACCCCCCAGGCGACCTTGCGCCGGAACCGGTGCTCGGCCTCGCGCGCGATGTCGATCCGCCGCGCCCGCGTCTCCTCGCGGAACCGCTTGATCCTGCCCTCGGCGGCGGCGGCCCGTTCGGCCTCGGCGGCCCCGGCGGCCCCGGCCGCGCGTTCGGCCCCGGCGGCGCTGGCGGCCTCGCTGGCGGCGCTGGCGCTGGCGGGCGCTGGCAGCGTCCCGACGACCGTGATCTCCTCCCGGTCGACCACCACCTCCGGGGGCCCGGTAAACCACTCGTCCGGCAGCCGGCCCGCGAACCAGCCGCGCACCTGCTCGCCGATGCCGCCCCCGCCCCCGTTGTCGTCGTCTTGCGCTGTATGCATGTAATCATGCTTACACCGCCACCTGCGCCGGTCAACACGTGAGGCGTTTACCGAGCGCGGGCAGCGGGCGGCCGCGCGGGGTATCACGCGCATCCGTGGTCACTTGCGCGCCATCCGCCTCTGGGCTGCTGGCGGGAACCAGGCGGGTCAGGCGAGGCTGGCGGCGACCGCGGCGGCCTCGGCGACGTTCACCCGGACCGCGCCGGCGAACTCGGAGCCGAAGTCGGCCGGGACCACCTCGACGTCCTCGCCCGGCTCGGGCGCCTGGATCATCCACCCGTTGCCGAGGTAGATCGCCACATGGGAGATGTACGTGGGAGCGGTGGGATCGGTGTGGTAGAACAGCAGGTCGCCGGGCTCAAGCTGGCTCACCGGGACGGCCGGCCCGGTGAGCGCCTGTTCGGCCGCGACGCGCGGCATGACGATCCCCGCCTGCGCGAACGACCACTGGACGAGGCCTGAGCAGTCGAACGACGTCGGGCCGGCCGCGCCCCAGACGTACGGCATCCCGAGGCGGCTCATCGCGGCCTGCAGCATGAGGTCGACCTGCGCGGCCGGCACCGCGCTCGCGGAAGCGGGCCCGGCGCCCGCCATGCCGCTGTCCTGGCCGCTCGCGCCGATCGTGACCAGCGAGACCAGCTTCTCGACGCTGGCACCGCGCGGGATCAGCCGTCCCGCCGCCGCCGCGGCGGCGGCGAAGTCGCCGCTGCGGACGCTGACCACGATCGCGTTGCCGGCCGGCGCGCCGAGCGCGCGGGCGACCGCGTCGGACACCACCGCGTTCACCCCGCCGATGCCCATCGTGCCGAACGCCACGACGCGCAGCCGCTGCGTCCTCCGCCCCGCCGCCACGACCGTGCCGCCGAGCGGCAGCTTGTCCAGCGTGCCCATCGTGTAGGAGACGGCGATCCCGCCGTCGGCCACGCCGTCCCAGAGCGCGTCCGAGGCGGCGGTCGGCCGTGCCGCGAACGAGCGGAACACCGACGGGTCAACCCCGAGGACAGCGGTGTACGAGCCGTTGATCCGCATCCGCACCGCCTCGATCTGCTCGGTCGCGGTCACGCCGGGCAGCTTCGATATGGCGGCGGCCAGCTCGTGGGACAGCGAGAACGGGGCCACGATCAGCAGGTCCGCCTGGAACAGCCGGCGCAGCGGGGCCACCGCCGGATGCGACGCGGGCGGCCGGGCGGCCGGCACGGCCGAGCCCGACAGCAGGTGCCCGCCCGTCCCCAGGGTCAGCCCGGGGGCGACCGGCACGTCCCCGGTGGACGGCCGGACCCTGGGCAGGTCGAAGAGGGAGAGCGCGGCGGGTGCGGCCGACCCGTGACTCGCGTGGGCGTGGCTGGCGCCTGCGGAGTCCGGCTGACCGCGCGGCGCGCCGGTGATCACCGCGACGAGCACCCCGGCCAGCGTTCCCGCCGCCGCGAGCAGCGCCACACCCGCCGACACCAACCGCCGCCGCTCGCAGCGCCTGATCGCCCGCGCGATGCGCCGGCCGCCTCCGTCGGTCAGGTGCACAGCCCCACGATGCCGTAATAATCGGCCGTTCGTCCAGTCGCGGGCGGGCTGTTCGGCGCGCGGATACCGCATGTTCACCGGGCGGATCCCTCCCGCGGCCCGCTAACGCCGCAGCGTGTCCCGCAGTGCCGCCAGCGTGGTGACCGGGGCCTGGCAGGTAAAGCCCCGGCACACGTATGCCGCCGGCGCACCGGCCACCAGGCCGCGGCCGGCCAGCAGCGGGACGGGTTCCGTCCCGCCGGAGCCGATCGCGAAGACCGCGCCGGGCGGCGCCAGGTGCAGCGCGGTGCGCAGCAGGTCGCGGGTGCGCGGGTCGTCGTCCGGGCCGATGATCGCGATCTCGGCCGGGCCGGACAGCAGCGCCTCGGCCACCGACAGGCCCTGCCCCGCCGCGCGCGGGTAGCGGGCCGCGATCGGCGGCAGCACGCCCAGCGCGGCGACCGCGGCGTCCCTGTGCCGCGCCGAGCCGGTGAGGGCGCCGTAGCTGAGCAGCGCGTCCGCCGCCGCGAACGCGCCCGATGGGGTGGCGCCGTCGGCGGGGTCGGCGGGCCGGAAGATCAGCCGCTCGCCGTCATCGGCCGTGTCATAGAAGCCACCCGCCCCGTCGCCGAACGCGGACAGCACGGTGTCGAGCAGCAGGCCGGCCACGCGGGCCCAGCGCGCGACCCCGGTGACCCCGTACAGGGCGAGCAGCCCGGACGCCACGCACGCGTAGTCCTCGAGCAGCCCGGCGCTCGGCCCGGCCACCCCGTCCCGCGACGTCCGGGTGACGCGCGCCCCCGCGACGTGCACCGACACCAGCAGCCCGGCCGCGTCCGCGGCGGCGGTAATCAGGTCGCGCCGGCCGAAGAGCAGGCCGGCCTCGGCCAGCGCGGCGATCGCCATGCCGTTCCAGGCGGCCACCACCTTGTCGTCGCGGGCCGGCCTGATGCGCCCGTCGCGGGCGGCCAGCAGGACGCCGCGTATCCGGTCAAGCCGCTCGCCGCCTGCTGGCCCGCCGGGCGGCTCGGACCGACGCTGCAGGACCGAGCTGCCGCGCTCGAACGTGCCCCGGTCGGTCACGCCGAACACAGCCGCCGCGAACGCCGCGTCCTGCCCGCCGAGCACCTCCCGCAGTTGGACCGGCGTCCACACGTAGAACGCCCCCTCCGCGCCGTCGCTGTCCGCGTCGAGCGACGCCGCGAACCCGCCTTCCGGCGTGCACAGCTCACGCACGAGGAAGTCGCAGGTCTCCTCGGCCACCCGGCGCGCCAGCGGCGACCCGGTGAGCCGCCACAGGTGCGCGTAGCCGCGGGCGAGCAGCGCGTTGTCGTACAGCATCTTCTCAAAGTGCGGCACCACCCAGGCCGCGTCCACGCTGTACCTGGCGAACCCGCCGCCCAGCTGGTCGTAGATGCCGCCGCGGGCCATCGCCTCGCACGTGCGCTCGGCCATCGACAGGGCGGCAGGCGACCCCGTGCGGCTGTGGTGCCGCAGCAGGAACTCGAGCACCATCGACGGCGGGAACTTGGGGGCCCGCCCGAAACCGCCGGCGCTGCGGTCGAAGCCCGCCTCGAGCCCCGCCACTGCCCGGGCCGTCACCTCGGCGAGCGAACCCTCCCCCGGGGGCGCGCCGGGCCCCGACAGGGCCGAGGCGTTCTCCGCGAGCGCCGCCGAGATCCGCCCGGCCTGCTCGTTGACCTGCCCCCGGTCCTGCTGCCAGGCACGGGCCACCGCGGTCACGAGCTGGACGAACTGCGCCCGCGGGAAGTACGTGCCGCAGTAGAAGGGCTCGCCGTCCGGCGTCATGAAGACCGTCATCGGCCA
>JASHPP010000137.1 GCA_030038035.1 Trebonia sp. | reverse complement strand
TCGCGGCGCCGCCCGAGGTTCCTGGCGCGTCGCGGGCGAGATCATCCACGGTGGCGAACATACCGCGCAGGGCGCCCGCGGCCTACCCTCGCGCCCTTGTGATAGGTTTGCCCCGCTCAGTGAGCGTTGGCCGCGGCCGGGCGGGGTACCGGCGATCATGGTGCAGCATTACCGTTACAGTAGGCCGGCAAGTTGTCTGGAGCGTCCCTGTGCCTGCTAGTCTCCGCCCGTGAGCGGCAACCCTGGTACTCCCAACGCCGTCGGCGCGGCGACGGCGCGCGCCGGCGTGGCGGCGCGCCGTACCCAGACTCCCGCGGTGAGCCGCCGGCTCCCCTGGGCTCGGCTGCGCGCGTACTGGCTGGCCCCGCAGGGCATCGTGATGCTGGCGGCGACCCTGCTCGCGCTGGCGATCCGGGTCTTCACGCTGACCAGGCCCGGCTACATCACGGGCGTCACCGAATATGACGACGGCGTCTACCTCGGCGGCGCTATCCGGCTCCTGCAGGGTGCGCTCCCTTACCAGAACTGGGCGTTCGTACAGCCGCCGGGCATCCTGCTGCTGATGTCCCCGGTGGCGCTGATCGCCAAGGTGGGCACGGCCACGGACGCGATGGCGGCCGCCCGGGTGCTCACCGCGCTCGCGAGCACCGCCTGCGTGCCGATGGCCGGCAGCCTGCTGCGTTACCGCGGAACCTTCGTGACGCTCGTCACCTGCGGCGCGCTGGCCATCTACCCGGACGACATCACGACCGCGCACACGCTGATCCTCGAGCCGTGGATGAACTTGTTTCTGCTGCTTGGGGCGTGCCTGGCGTTCCGGCGGGGACACCTGGCCAGCACTCAGCGGCTGCTGTGGGCGGGCGTCGCGATCGGGTTCGCCGGGGCGGTCAAGTACTGGGCGGCGCTGCCGGCCGTGGCCCTGCTCGTGCTCTGCGTGGTCACCGGGCCGGCCGCCGGGCGGGGCGCCTGGCATAGCGCCCTGCGGGTCCGGCGGGCGGCGTGTTACGCGGGGGGCGTGCTCGCGGGGTTCCTGGTGCCCGTGCTGCCGTTCGCGGTGACCGCGCCCTCGGTCTTCGTGCGCAGCACGCTGTTCGACCAGGCCGCGCGGGCCGGCACGTCCGTTCCGCAGTCGCTGCGGCTCGCGCACATCACCGGGCTGATCGACTTCCTCAGCAGCACGGGCCATCTCAGCCTGGACGCCGGGGTGCATTCGCTGTTCGCCAACGGCGGCGCGGCGGCGACGTCCACGACCGGCGCGGGCTGGCTGCCATTCGCCGTCGCGCTGGTCGGCGTCGCCGTGATCGCGATCGGGTACTGCTGGAACGCGGGCCGCATGTCCCCGCTTGAGTGGTTCGCGCTGGTCAGCGCCGCGTTGGCGATCGCCGCGGTGCTGAGCTACTCCGCGTTCTTCTACCACTACCCCGACTTCGCGGCGCCGTGGCTCGCCCTGACGGTCGGCGCCGTGGCCGGCTCGCTGGCGCACGAGGTCGCCGAATGGACGCGGGCCCGGCGCGTCGTGATCGCCGGCACCGGGGTTGTCATCCTCGCCCTGGCGGTCTTCCAGGCGAGTGAGGTGAGCGGGCTGCGCGCGCCGGACATCTCCGCGGACGCGGCGGCCATCCCGGCGGGCGCGTGCCTGGTCACCGACCAGACCTCGCTGGCGATCGCTGCCGACCGGTTCACTGCCGCGCGGCCTGGCTGTCCCGACATCATGGACGCACTGGCGGCGACGCTCGTGCTCAGCAACGGGGTAAGCGTGCAGGGCGGCGCCGCCGACCTGCCGGACGTGGTGGCGGCGTGGAAGAAGACCTTCAGCGAGGCGCAGTACGTCTGGCTGTCGCCGAACAATTCGCGCCGCATCCCGTGGACCCCCGCGCTGCAGCTGTGGTTCACCACCCACTTCCAGCTCCTGCAGTCCCCCGGCCCGGACGGGCTCGGCCACGTGTACGAGCAGGTGTCGCTCACGGGAACCGGGTCCGCCCAGTCCGGCTGACGCGGTCAGGCTCGCGCCTCGGGCCCAGGCTCGCGCCTCGCGGTCAGGCCTGCGCCTTCGCCAGCAGCGCCCGCGCGACGCCGCCGCGCTCGTGTGCCAGGCAGATCGCGGTCACGCACACGACGACGAACAGCCCGAGGCCTGCGAGCAGGTACAGGTTCCCGGCGATGAGCTGCAGCCCGTGCCAGTGGTATTCGACGTACTTCGGGTTGTCCCCGTGCGCGAAGGAACTCGCCGGAGCGTAGTTGATCAGCCCGCCCTGCAGCAGGCCTGCGCTCCGCTTCCAGAAGTCGGGCCACGCGCCGTAGACGACGAGCACGGCCGCTGCGAGGGCCAGCCACAGGGCCCGGGCGCGGGTGGTGGCTGCCCGCACGCCCGCGTCGATGATCACGGCCAGCCCGGGCGCGATCCACACCCAGTGGTGGTCCCAGCTGATCGGCGAGATAAGCAGGGCGGTCAGCGCGCACGCCATCAGCCCGGCGAAGGTCCGCCCGGACTGGTGCAGGATGACCGCGGCCGCGAGCCCGAGCACAGCCACGATCACCGCGGCGGCCAGCCACAGCGGCTGCCCGTGGGCCACGCTGCCGGCGAGCCTGGTCAGCAGGCCGTTCAGCGACTGGTTCTCCTGGTCGCCGACGAAGCCGGTCCGGCTCGCCTGGAAGAAGTCGCCGTCGAGCCACCAGGTCACCGAGGGCTTCGGCAGCACCGCGAACCCGATGATCACGGTGAGCACGAACGCCCCTGCGGCCACCGCCGCCTGGCGGAACCGGCGGGTCACCACCAGGTACACGATGAACAGCAGCGGCACGAGCTTGATGCCGGCCGCGATGCCGGTCGCCGCGCCCTTCAGCCGGCGGCGGTCCGGCTGGCACAGGTCCCAGACGACCAGCGCCATCAGGACCAGCTCTATCTGACCGAGGTCGAGCCCGCGCTGCACCGGCTCGGTCCAGAACGCCAGGCCCGTGAGCAGCAGCGTGGCCCCGGTCCTGGCCGTGCCCCGCCAGCCCAGCTCGCGGAACGCGATCCAGATGGTCGCCGCCAGCGCGACCGTGCTGACCAGCGCCACGAGGTCCATGAGGGCGCGGAACGGCAGCAGCGACCCCACCGCGAACAGCAGCGCCGCGAACGGGGTGTACGTGAACTGGATGCCCAGGTCGTTCTCGTAGTGCCAGCTGTACAGGTTCGCCGGGTGGTGCAGCGCCTGCTGCCCGCCGTCCAGGTAGACCTGCAGGTCGAACCCCTTCAGCAGGACCGACGACGGGTGCGTGGCGAGCGCCGCGAGGTAGGCGGCCGCGGCCACCGCGGCCACCGCGGCGCCCACGACCAGCAGCACCCGGCCGCGGGCCTCGTCCCGCCCGCCCGCGGGACGCCTGCTGGCCAGCCCCACCTCTGCTCTCATCACTGGCGTCTTCTCCTCATCCCGGGCACCCCGGCCGCTTTCGGCAGCATAGTGCACGTGCTTGGCCGCCCCCGTGCCAACGCGTGCCGGAACCCGCGCAACCCGGGCGCGCCTGGCGGAAGGACAAAACGCCCATACCGGACGCCAGCCCGTGCCCCGGTGGGGCCGCCGCGCGCCCGGCTGCACCGCGGTGTTCGACAGCATCACTTACCAGCCGGGCGCGCCCGACGATCTGCGCGACGGCAGTTAACCAAGTGAGCTCGCCTGGCCCTGCTAACCGCCGAGGCATCAGCCCGCTACGGTCCACTGGCCCGTCTGCGGGCCAAGGCCGGTGTCCAGGGTGTACGTGACGTCCCTGATCGTCGCCGCGCTGGGCACGTCGAACAGCACGCACCCGGTTGCCGAGGCACCGGGTGCGATGGCGGAGTCCGAGAGCAGCGGGCAGCCCGTGACGGTGACGAACGTCTCGCCGCCGTAGGACTTCCCGGCCGTGTCGATGACCGTGGCTTCGAGGGCAGGGGTCGGGCTGTACGGCACGCGTCCCGTGTTGTCGAAGTGGAACTGCACCGTGTAGTACCGTTCGCCGGCCGGGGGGCCGAAGATCGGATCAGACGCCGTCGCTGAGTTGATCACCCGGACGGGGGTGATAGTCACCTGCTCGCCGCTGCTGATCCCGGCGAGCTTGATGGCCGAGCCGAACGATGCCGTCGTCGTGCTGGTCGGGGGCAGATTCACGTTCACGGACACGGACACGGACACTGTCGGAGCCGGGCCCGACGCCTGGCTCTGCCCGGCCTGCGCGGTGTTGGGCCAGATCAGTCCGATCAATCCGGCGATCGCTACCTTGCCCCCCACGACAAGGCCCGCCGCGAGAGCGGTTGCCAGCAAGCCACGTGGCCGCCGCCGCAGCTTGACTCGCGCCTCGTCCTCCGTCAGGGACGGCGGTTCTTGGGACGTCTGCTCCGCCCGCAGCTGCCCGTCGGACCCGGCTGACACGGTTGCCGGTCCGCGGGCCGCCTTCTCTCTTCTGTACAGCAGCCAGTTGCGCACCATCTTCACGAAGAAGATCGCGACCACGACCGAGAAGCCGATGAACAGCAGGCTGACGCAGATGGCGACGATGGCGATCCTGTCGTTGTTGATCAGCGACGCGCCCAGCCCCCATTTCCATAGCGGTTCACGGACCAGGAACGGATGGTTGAGCGGCACCTGGTCCGGCCAGGTGGCGCTCATTCCCGCGCCGCCGGTCTCCAGGGTGCCGTCGGTGCTCGTGGCGCAGACATTCCCGCTGCTGGGGTAATACGAGCAGGTCGTCTGCCACGACTGCGGCACGAACAGGACGCTGTTCCCGCCGGACAGGTACGAGACCCCGTTGACAACGCCGGGCAGGAAGAGCACGCCGAGCCCGAGGACGCACGCCAGCATCACCCAGGCGGCCAGGAACGAGAGCCCGTGCCGCGGGGGATACCGGTACGCATGCGCGCGGCGCGAGTGCTGATCCTCGAACGAGATGGCCTGCCAGCGCAGAACGGCGGACCGGCGTCTGAGCAGCACGCTGTCGACTATCGCCAAGACCAGCCCGATGATGGTCAGGGCGGCGAGCACCATCATGATGACCAGGATCGCGACGGGCCCCGCTCCGGTCGCCGAGTACCGGTTGGAGTAGACGGCGCTGGCCAACAGGAATGCGAGGAAACCGCCGGCCGCGGTCCAGCTCCAGCCGCGCCGCCTGTGCAGCAGGAGCACAATCCTGGCTACCTGAGGATCCGGGCTGGCTGCCGGGGCGCCCGGGGCGCCCGGGGCGCCCGGGGCCCCAGGCTGGGATGGGGATCTCACGCGGCAAGCGTAGATCCGCCGCACCGGCGGTAGCCAGGTTACGTTGGATTGTTATAGCCGCGCTTGCACGCGCAGGCGACGCGCTGTCATGGGGTCTGACCGCGCAAAGACGCCGCGGCGGCTGGCCCCGCAGTGTCCCTTTCATAAGCTGGGGGCTAACTGGACGGCAGAGACGGCGGAGGCTGCGGTGTCTGACCACATCGAGATCGAGCAGAAGTTCGACGTGGACGAGGACTTCGGGCGGCCTGACTTCGGCGCCCTGTCCGCGGACGTGGCGGCAGCCCCGCCGGTCAGGCACCACCTGGCCGCCACCTACTTCGACACCGCGGACACGCGGCTGGCGGCTGGCAAGATCACCTTGCGCAGGCGGACCGGCGGGACCGACGCGGGCTGGCACCTCAAGCTCCCGGCCGGGCAGAACGCCCGCCAGGAGCTGCACGTTCCCCTGTCCGCCGAAGACGCCGGGGAGGGCACTGGCGGCGCGGACGCGCAGGTCGAGGTCCCGGACCGCCTCGCCGCGCTGGTGGCGGGGGTCACCGGCGGCCTCCCGCTCGCGCCGATAGCCGTCCTCGATACCGAACGGACCGTGGTGACCCTCACCGGGCACGACGGACGCGTCGTGGCGGAGATCGCCGACGACGTGGTGACGGCGCGACGGCTCACCGGCGCCACCGGAGCCGCGGCCCAGCCGCTGCGCTGGCGGGAGATCGAGGTCGAGGTGCCGGTCGCGTCGCCGGCGCTGCAGCAGGCGGCGGCGGACCTGCTCCTGGCGGCGGGCGCGCGCCCTGCCGGGCACGGCTCCAAGCTCGCGCGGGTCCTCGACAGTTAGCGGCGTGCCCACTGGGCGCTCGCCGAACCGCTGAGCGGGCTGATCAGTAGCCGCGTGCAATCTCAGAGGCAATCCATAGCAATATCCGTACGCTCTGATGCCGTTGAGTTGCCATCCTGATAAGGAAGTCAGCAAGCCAGCGACGAGTGAGCGACAGATATGCCTGACTATGCAGGAGGCACAACGCTAACCGGCAGTGCCCAGCACGGCACGGCCGGCGACACTGGCACGGCGCCGACCGCGACGGCGCAGGCGGGCAGGGCGGGCACACTGCACCCGGATGGCACGCCGGTCAGGGTACTCGTGGTCGACGATGAGCCGAGCCTGGCGGAGCTGCTGTCTAGTGTGCTTCGCTACGAGGGCTGGAGCGTGCGCACCGCGGGCAACGGGGCCGAGGCGGTCCGGGCGGGGCGCGAGTTCCGGCCGGATGCAGTCGTGCTGGACATCATGCTGCCCGACGTAGACGGGATCGAGGTCATGCGCAGGCTCCGCGCCGAACTCCCGGAGATCTGCGTCCTCTTCCTCACCGCGCGAGACGCGGTGGAAGACCGGGTGGCGGGGCTGACCGCGGGCGGCGACGACTACGTCACGAAACCCTTCAGCCTTGAGGAGGTTCTCGCCCGGCTGCGCGGGCTGCTCCGCCGGGCCAACCTGGCCAGGGCGAACAGCGAGGGCGCGCTCAAAGTGGCGGACCTGACCATGGACGAGGATGCCCGCGAGGTCCGCCGCGGCGGCGAGCTCATCGACCTGACCGCGACCGAGTTCGAGCTGCTCCGGTTCATGATGCGCAACCCGCGGCGGGTACTGTCCAAGGCGCAGATCCTGGACCGGGTGTGGAACTACGATTTTGGCGGCCAAGCGCACGTGGTCGAGCTGTACATCAGCTACCTGCGCAAGAAGATCGACGCCGGCCGTGACCCGCTCATCCATACTGTCCGCGGCGTCGGGTATGTCCTGAAGCCGACTGGCTGATGCGGTCGGTTGCGCGGCTGCGCAGGATCGCGCCGTGGCGTCTGCGGATGCTGCGCACGCTGCGCGGCAGGCTGATCGCCGGCCTGGTGGCGCTGCTCGCCGTCGCCTGCGCCACCGTCGGCATCGTCACGTACTTCGCCGTCCAGAACTCGCTGTCGCGTGAACTAGGCAACCAGCTGCAGACGGCGACCATCCTCGCCTACAACTGCTGGGAGCACCAGTTCAGCCACGACGCCAGTCCCTCGGGAACCACGGGCAATCCTCGCGGTCCTGGCGGTCCAGGAACCAGCCCCGCCCCCGGCAGCGACAGCAGGACCGCCGCGAACGTGCACCCGGGCTCGGTCACCCTGTCCGCGTGCCAGGGACTCGCCGACGGGACGTTCACCGCGGTGATCGCGAACGGGGAGTGGCACGCGGTGCTCATTGGCGACAGCTCCTACCGGTTGTCGCCCGCGGACGCGCGGATCCTGCTGACCATCCCGCTGTCGGAGGCCCCGGCCCCGCAGAACGGAGCGAACACCCAAAACGGCCAGAACGGGCCGGACGGGCCGGATGGGGAAAACGCCCCGACCAGCACGCACTACCTCAGCTCGGCCAACACCACGTTCGAACTCACCGCGATGCGTGACCCCGATGGCGACGGCTCCGTCTACATCACCGGCATGCCGCTCAGCGGCATGGATGACCAGCTCCGCTATGTGGCGCTCGCCGAGTCGGTGATCTTCGGCTGCGTCCTGCTGCTGGCCGGCGTGCTCGGCACGATCTGGGTCAGGCTCTCCTTGCGCCCGCTGCGCCGGGTGGCGGCCACCGCGTCCCAGGTGGCCGAGTTGCCGCTTGAGTTCGGCGACGTCAAGTTGCCCAACGGCGTGCCGGACACCGACCCGGAAACCGAGACCGGCCAGGTCGGGCTGGCCTTCAACCGGATGCTCGGGCACGTGCAGGCGGCACTGCATCGACGCGCGGCGAGTGAGGCGCGGCTGCGCCGGTTCGCCGCCGACGCCAGCCACGAGCTGCGCACGCCGCTCGCCGCCATCCGCGGCTACGCCGAGCTGGCGCTGCGGCATCCGGGCGACTCCCCGGAGGCGGTGACGCACGCGCTGGCCCGCGTGCTTTCTGAGTCCACCCGGATGAGCGTTCTGGTCGACGACCTGCTGCTGCTCGCCAGGCTTGACGCCGGCCGGCCGCTGGGCAGGGACGCGGTCGACGTGTCCCGGATGGCCATCGAGGCGACGAGCGACTCCCGCGTGGCCAGACCCGACCACCGCTGGGTGCTCGAACTGCCCGACGACCCTGTGCTGGTCAGCGGCGACCAGCACCGGCTGCACCAGGTGCTCGGCAACCTGCTCAGCAACGCCGGGCGGCACACCCCGGAAGGCACCACGGTCACCGTCAGGGTCAGCGCCGAGCTCCCGCCGGGCGAACCCGCGGCCGGCCGGGAGTCCGTGCAGCACGGGACCGTCCCGCCGGGACCGTGGATGGTGCTGACCGTCACCGACGACGGGCCCGGCATCCCGGCCGACCTGCTGCCCGACCTGTTTGAGCGGTTCACCCGCGCGGACACATCCCGCTCGCACGCGACCAACGCGGCGTCCACCGGGCTCGGCCTCGCGATCGTGGACGCGGTGGTCGCTGCGCACGGCGGCGCCGTGCTGGTGACCAGCCGGCCAGGGATGACCCGCTTCACGATCGTGCTGCCCCGGCTCACCGAGCCGGCCGCGCCAGAGCGCCGCGCCCACCCCATGCGCAAGGCGCTGCACAGGTCGTTACCGGACGGCCAGCCCGGGAACTGCATGATCCCCCGAGCACGTGCGCCGTCAAGGCGCAGCCGGACCTTATGGGGTCTTACTCAAACCATTCAGACCTCGCAAAATCCCTGGTCAGTGCGGTACAGCAGCTCCGCCGGGCACAAGAACAGGGCGGCGAACAGGCTCGCAGCGTGCGGTCTGTTCCCCTGGGCACCCGTAAGTGGCGGGTGATGACGTCCAAACCCCGGTGTAAATGAAGACGGGCGTAGGTTCCCTTCAAGACGGCCAAGTCATCGAAGGGAAGGACCTACGCCCATGCCTGACCGAGTATCCCCTACCGACGTATCCGCGGCCACATCGACGAGCTGTTCAGTCAGGACCGGGAGCTGCCGGAGATCCTGGAAGACGTCGCCCGGCTCGGCGCGCGGTTGCTGATGCAGGCTGCTCTCGAAGCCGAAGTCACCGAGTTCCCCGGCCGCGACCGTTACCAGCGGGCCGCGGCCTGCGCTGAGGCCCGGCCTGGCGCGCGGAACGGGTACCGGGAAGTGACCGTCAAGACGACCGCCGGGCCGGTGAGGCTGGCCCGGCCGAAGCTGCGCGGCACCACCGGGGCGTTCGCGTCCCGGCTGTCCGGCAGCCACGTGACCAAGACCAACGCGCTGGAGACGCTGGTGATCGCCTCGTTCGTGCGCGGCCTGCCGGTCCGCGACGTGGAGGCGGCCCTGGCCGAGGCGCTCGGTGACCAGGCTGCGATCTCCAAGTCCACCGTCTCGACCGTGTGCCAGGCGATCAAGGAGGAGTACCAGGCCTGGGCTACGCGGCGCCTGGACGATGTCGTCCTGGATTACCTGTTCCTGGACGCCTCGTTCTTCCGGATGCATCCCGGCTCCCCGGCTGAGCCGGTGCTGGCCGCCTGAGGCATCACCACTAGCGGCAAGCCCGCCTTCACCGGCCTGGCGCCCGGCGCCGGCGAGTCCGCCGATGCCTGGCACGATTTCCTGCAAGACCTCAAGGAGCGCGGCCTGCCCTCCCCGCTGCTGGTCATCAGCGACGGCGTCCCCGGCCTGATCGCCGCGACCGGGCAGGCCTTCCCCAAGGCGCTGCGTCAGCGCTGCCTGATCCATTACGCCGACCTCGGGATTATGCCGACCAGGCCGGCGGAGCCGCTGGCGGCGGCCTTATGGGTGGCGGAAAGGCCGGCATAATCAGAGCGCTTCGAGGAAGGCGAGGAGCTTGTCCGGTGGCCGGTAGCGGCCAGGCCTGGCATCTGGTGGGTTGACCCGGGCCAGGGCGCGTTCTGTGAGGTCGGTACTGGCGGAGTCAGGTATTGGAACCCGCCGGATACCGCGCCTGGGACGCGGACCTCAGCCACGAACTCCCTGGTTCCCTCGTCGCTGCGCTTTTGATCTTCCCGTCTGATGCATTGCCCCTGATGGATGTTATGCCGACGTCGGCATAACATCCACCGGGCGGGAAACATCCTGGCCAAGGTCCCGGCCGGGATGCAGCCCGAGGTCAAGGACGCCTTCTGGGCGCTGTTCGATACCAGCGACCTGACGACCAAGCCCGGCCCCCGGCTCGTCGAGCTCATCGAACACCGCATCACCGAGATGGCCGCGAAATACTCCGCGACCTACCCGGCCGCGATGAAATGCCTGCTCGCCGACCATGAAGGGCTGACCGCCT
>JASHPP010000136.1 GCA_030038035.1 Trebonia sp. | reverse complement strand
TCTGCGCGGCCAGGGTCGGCGAGAGCAGGCCGGGGCGGAAGGCGACGAGGAACTTGAGTTTTTCCGTGACGGTCGCCAGCATGGCGGTGGTCAGCCAGGCGTCCTCGCACCAGGCGCCGGTCGGGGTGAGCGCGCCCTCGAACCCGAGCTGCTCGGCGCTGCGCGCGATCTGCCCGAGGTAGCCGATCGACGGCGGGCGGACGGTGGCGCCTACCGCCGTCCCCGCGCTCGTCGCGACGCCGTGGCCGCCGCCGACGATGTCCCGGCCGTCGCCGTTGGTCGGCAGGAACCAGTGAAACCGCAGTGACATTCTTCGACCTGCCTCCAGCAGGGTGGCCTGTGCGTCATCAACTGTAACGCGCCGGTATGTCTATTATTTCAATAGGTTTAATATACATCGGCGTGGCTGTTTGCGGCGCGCTCCTGGTGGCAGCCAGTGCTTCGCCGGTTGTCTGTGCGGGATCTTCGCAGGCAGACGGGCGCGGCGTATCGTCGCGAGCATGAGGGTGCAGGAAATGCGCAAGCTCGTCCGGCTGCGCGCTGTGGAGCTTGACGGCACGCGGCGGCGGCTCGCGGCGTGCCATGACGTGTCCGACCTGCGGCGGGTGGCGAAGCGGCGCATTCCGCGGCCGGTCTTCGACTACGTCGACGGGGCCGCGGACGAGGAACTCGCCGTGGCGGCCAACGTGGCCGCCTTCCGCCAGTGGCGGTTCCTGCCCCGGGTGCTGGCCGACGTCGACGTCGTGGACATGTCCGCGACCGTGCTCGGCTCGGCGCTGCCGGTCCCGCTCGCGCTGGGCCCCGCGGGGTACACCCGGATGCTGCACCCGGACGGCGAGAGCGGCGCCGCGCGGTCGGCGGCGCGGCACGGGCTGCCGTACACGCTGTCCACGATGGCGGCCACCGGCATCGAGGAACTCGCCGCTGTCGCCGTCGCCGGGGGTGGTTCGGGGGGTGCCGCTGTTCCGGGGGGTGCCGCTGCCGGGCGGCCAGACCTGTGGTTCCAGCTGTACATACTCAAGGACCGCTCGCAGGCGCGCGACCTGGTCAGCCGCGCAGCCGACAACGGCTTCGGCGCACTCGTGGTCACGGTCGACACGGTGGTGGCGGGGAACCGGCTCCGCGACCAGCGCAACGGACTGTCCATACCGCCCGAACTCAGCCTGCATACGGTCGCGTCCGTGGCCAGCAAGCCCGGCTACTGGCTGCGGCTGCTGTCCGGCCCGGCGCTCGACTACGCCAACTTCGCCGGGCGGCCGCCGACGACCATCAGGAAGACCGCTGACTTCTTCGACGCCGGCATCGACTGGTCCGACATCGCTGACCTGCGCTCGCGGTGGGCCGGCAAGCTGATCATCAAGGGCCCGCTCGGGCCGACCGACGCGCGCCGCGCCGCCGAACTCGGCGTGGACGGAATCCAGCTGTCCAACCACGGCGGCCGTCAGCTTGACCGGACCGTCGCTCCCGCCGACCTGATCGCGCCGGTACGCGAGGCCGTCGGGCCGTCGGTCGCCCTGCTTGTGGACTCGGGCATCCGGCATGGCGCCGACGTGGTGGTGGCGCTCGCGCTCGGCGCGGACGCCGGCGTGCTCGGCCGCGCCTACCTCTACGGGCTGATGGCCGGCGGCGAGGCCGGCGTGGACCGCGCGCTTGACCTGATCACCAGGCAGTTCCGGACGACGATGCAGCTGCTCGGGGTCACTTCGGTGGCCGAGCTGCGCAAGCGGGGCCGCGAGCTGATCACGCGGGAGCCGCGGTGATCTCCTCGGGTCAGCTGCTCGGTTACGCGCTCGTCTCCCTCGTCATCATCGTGGTCCCCGGACCCGGGGTGCTCTTCGTGGTCGGCAGGGCGCTGGTGCACGGCCGCCGGACCGCGGTCGCTACCGCGGCCGGGCACGCGGCCGGCAACTACGTGGTGGCCGCCTGCGTGGCCATCGGCCTCGGCTCGCTCCTCCAGCGCTCCGCGCAGCTGTTCGTCGCGGTCAAGCTGGCCGGGGCGCTCTACCTGGTGTGGCTGGGCGTGCAGGCCATCAGGCAGCGCCGCTCGCTCGCTGACGCGATCTCGGCGCCGGTGAATTCGCCCGCGGGCTGGCGGGCGCTGCGGGACGGGTTCGTTGTCGGCGTCACCAATCCGAAGGCATTCATCTTGTTCGGGGCGATCCTGCCGCAGTTCGTGAATAGGGAGGCGGGCCACATCCCCGTGCAAATGCTGTTGCTCGCCCTGGTGTCCGTCTCCATCGGGCTGGTCTCCGACAGCACGTGGGGTCTTGCCGCAAGCGGAGTCCGTGCCTGGTTCGCCTGCTCGCCGCGCCGGTTCGCGCTGGTCGGCGGCGCCGGCGGCCTCGCCATGATCGGCGTCGGCCTGACCGTCGCCATCACCGGCCGCAAGGACTGATCCGCACGCGGGGCATGCCGTTCCGCGCGCCGGGATCCTGTCACCCCAGGCGGCGGCAGCGCCAGCCCCGCAGGCACCACCGCTCCCGCGCCGGCCGGCCCCGGCGGCGCGGCCAGGTTAACTGCGATATGTTCGGGGTTTCTGTCGTTATAACGACAGAAACCCCGAACATATCGGGAGAATGATCGTGAGATCGGGAACAGGATGTGCTGACGAGGCATCTGTGATCCCGTTATCTGCGCCAGAGCCCTCCAGTGGCGAAAATGTTCCACGATAAGCCTCATGCCCGGAATGCCGCGACGCACCCGCCACACCGCTCACCCGCACACCAGCGGACCAGGTGACCGGACATCCGGTCGGTTCCGTAGCGAGCTATGGGCGGGGCGGGAGGGGCGGACGGCGCTTGGTGGGGCCTGAGGCGACGTCTGGCGCCGCCGCGGGGGGTCGCTCAGCCAGCAGCTCAAGCGCCCGGTCGACGGCCACCTCCAGCTGGGGGTCGCGATCGGCGGCCCAGTCGTCGGGGGTGATGAGGACCTCGATCTCGGGGTCGACGCCGTAGTTCTCCACGCCCCAGCCGTATTCGCCGAACCAGAACGCGTACCGCGGAACGGTGATCCGCGTGCCGTCGACCAGGGGGTAGCCGGCCCCGTCGATGCCGACCACGCCGCCCCACGTGCGGGCGCCCACCACGGGGCCGAGGCGCAGCGAGCGGATCGCCGCGGTGACGATGTCGCCGTCCGACCCGGCGAACTCGTCGGCCAGCGCGACGACCGGGCCGCGCGGCGCCTCCTCCGGGTAGCTTTCCGGGCGCACCCAGCGCCCGGAAGCCCAGCCGATGATCCGGCGGGCGAGCTTTTCCACGATCAGCTGCGAGGTGTGGCCGCCGCGGTTTCCGCGCACGTCCACGATCAGCGCGTCGCGGCCCATCTCCGCGCGCAGGTCACGGTGCAGGTGCGCCCAGCCCTCCCCCATCATGTCCGGAACGTGCAGGTAGCCGATCCGCCCGTCGGAGCGGGCGCGGACGAACTGGCGGCGCCCCGCCACCCAGTCCTGGTAGCGCAGCCGCCGCTCATCGCGCAGCGGGACGACCACCACACGGCGCGTCTGCGGCGCCGGGGGTTCCTGAGGGGCTTCGGCGTCGCCGGGCTCCTGGGACTCGGCGGCAGGCTGGGCCTGCGCGGGTGCCTGGGACGCGGAGGCGGGCTCGGAGTCGGCGGCAGGCTCGGACTCGGGGGGAGCATGGGGATCTGCGGGTGCCCGAGCGGCCACGGAAGGCAGGGGCTCAGCGGAAGGCTGGGGCTCAGCGGACGGCTGGGTCTCCGCGGCCGGATCGGTCGGCGCGGCGTCAGCTGAGGCCGGGCCGTCAGCCTCGGCAGCATCGGCAGCATCGGCCGCGGCAGCATCGGCCGCGGCAGCATCGGCCGCGGCTGGGTCTGCGGGGGCTTCGGCCGGGCGGATGGTCAGTTCCACCGGCTTGCCGGCGGTGCCCGCCAGGGCCGGCCACGGGCCGTGCACCGGGTCGACGGGGCGGCCGTCCACTTCGATGATCTCGTCGTCGGCCCGCACCGCCACGCCGGGCGCGGCGAGCGGCGAGCGGGCCCGCGGGTCGGACGACTCGCCGGGCAGCACCCGCTGCACCAGCCACCTGCCGTCCGGCGAGCGCACCACGTCGGCGCCGAGCAGCGCCGCGGCACCGCCCCGCGCCGACGCCGGGACCGGCGCGAACGCACCCGAGGGCAGCACGTACGCGTGCGACGTGCCCAGCTCCGCGACCACCTCCCAGAGCAGGTCGCCGAACTCGGCGGACGACCCGATCCGCGACAGCAGGAACCGGTACTGATCCAGGATCCCGTCCCAGTCCACGTCCGACATCCCAGGGCTCCAGAAATCCAGCCGCAGCAGCCGTCCGGCCTCCTTGTACGCGTGCGCCCACAGCGCCGCGGGGTCGGCGAGGAACCGGGCGCGCGACAGGTCGACCGACACCACGTCGTCCGATGAGCCGTTGTCGGCCTTGCGGTCCGCGGGCACCACGCGCAGTTCGTTGCCGTCCCGCACAACCAGCCGCGAGCCGTCGCCGCTGGCCGCGAACCAGTTGACCTCGCCCGCCAGCACGGTCACCTCGCGCTTGCGCAGGTCGAACCGCTCGAGCGCCGGCCGCGGCCGGTCCTCGTCGAGGTCGGCCGCGCCCTCGCCGAGCACGCCGAACAGCCGCGACCGCAGCCACACCAGGCCGCCCTTCACCGCGGCCAGGCCGTAGTACCTGCCTTCGTCCACCGGGACGCCGATCACCCGGGAGGCGATGTTGTCGATGTCGACAGTAACCGGGGATCGTTCGGAAGAGGAATCTTTTGAATTGTCCGCTGGGGTCACCGGGCGTCCGCCTGGCTGCGGTCCGAACGGTGACAGCGTGCCCGCGGCCAGCGGCACCAGGTACGGGCGGCTGCCGAACGGGAACGACAGGTCGAAGGACTGCGCGTCGTACACCGGGTCGAAGCTGCGGCGCGACAAGAACGCCAGGTACAGCCCGTCCACGGTGAACACCGGATCGGTGTCGGCGAACCGGCCGTCGGTCACGTCCAGCACCAGGCAGTCGGCCAGCCGCGCCGCCCGGATCCGCCGCAGCGGCTGCGGCCCGGGCTGCGACCACGCCAGCCACGCCGAGTCCGGCGAGAAACTCAATCCGTCGGCCGGCCCGTCATCGGAGACGGCCAGCTCACTGATGCGGCCCGGCCCCACCTCTACCACCAGCACGCGGCCGTCGTGAGCGGCCGCCGCCACCCACGCACCGTCCGGCGAGCACGCCAGCCCGGCCACCGACCCGAGCAGGCCTTCCGCCAGCCGGGCCGGCGGCTGGTCGCC
>JASHPP010000135.1 GCA_030038035.1 Trebonia sp. | reverse complement strand
CGCCACCCGCGCGACCCCTACCACCGGGTCGACGTGCTCAACTCCTCCCGTCACGTGCAGGTGCGGGTCGGCGGTGAACTCATCGCGGACAGCCGCCGTCCCAGGCTGCTATTCGAGACCGGCCTGCCCGTCCGCTATTACCTGCCCAAGCTCGACGTCCGGCCCGAGCTGCTCACCCCCAGCTCGAAGCGGACCCGTTGCCCGTACAAGGGGGAGGCCGTGTACTGGTCGGTGCGCGCCGGCGGCGAGCTCCACGAGGACATCGTGTGGAGCTACCCCGCGCCGATCCCTGAGACGCCGAAGATCGAGAACCTGCTTGCGTTCTACAACGAGAAGACAGACATCCTCGTGGACGGGATCCTGCAGGAGCGTCCCGTCACCAACTGGTCGTAAGGAGCACGCCCATGACGTACCAGATCCCGGTCATCGACCTGCAGGCCGCCACCAGGGCCGACGCTCCGCGGGACTTGCTGGCTGCCGTCAGGACCGCGACGCAGGAGATCGGCATTATCCAGGTGGTCAACCATGGCGTGCCGCCGGACCTGACCGGAGATTTCGACCGGCGGATCGGACGGCTGCTCGGCCTGCCGCGGGCGCGCAAGGCCGAGCTGGCCAGCCCGACCGGGCACCCGTACCGCGGCTGGCGGCAGTGGCCTGACGACTTCGGCCGGCTGGAGCTCGAGCGCTTCAACGTGGGGCAGTTCGACAACGCCGCGGACGCGCGCGCGGCAGGCCTGGCGGAGGAGTACCTCGGCCTGTACGCGCACGCCAACGTCTGGCCCGCCGACGACCCGGGGCTGCGGGAGGTGACGCACAGGTACATCGCCGCCGCCCGCGGCGTCGCCGAACGGGTACTCGGCCTGTACGCCAGGGCACAGGGCCTGCCCGCGGGCACGTTCCCTGTCAGCCCGCTGCCGCACCTGAGCCTGACCGTGAACGACTACCCGACGTGGACGTACCCGGACACCGGGCGTGACGAGGACAAGCTGCTGCTGCTCGAGCACGCCGACGGTTCGGCGGTCACGATCCTCGCCCAGGACGGGGACTACGAGGGCCTGCAGATCCAGCTGCCCGACGGGGACTGGCTGCCCGTGCCGATCGTGCCAGGCGCCCTGCAGGTCTTCTCCGGCACCCTGCTCACCCGGTGGACCAACGGGCTGCTGCGCCCGGCCCGCCACCGCGTGGTGGCCGGCGGCACCGTGACCAGGCGGTCGACGGCCATCTTCTACTACCCGGGCCTTGCCCAGGTGCTCGAGCCGCTGCCGCCGTTCGCGGCGCCGGGGGAGGAGACCGGTTTCGAGCCGGTCACGACCTGGGACCTGGTGAAGGACGGCGTGGCGAACTACCTCAAGGTGTTCGGCAGGCCCGAGCAGGTCACGGCCTGGCGCGAAGGCAGGCCCTACGTCGCCGAGCTCGCCGAGAACTCGGCGGGCCGCTGATGGCGGCGCTGCTGCCGGACGAATGCGCGACCCTGGCCAGGCACGCGGCCGACCTGGCGGTGCGGGGCCGCGCCGCGCTGCCGCTGGCCGCCGGCGGCGCGTCCGTCGTGCTCTGGGAGGACGAGGACTCCGTCGCCTGGCTCAACGTCGCGGCGGACCGGCGCGACACCGGGTACCACGACCATGACGGCTGCGCGGTCGGCGTCTACGTGATCGAGGGGAGCGTGACGAACGAGGGCCTGCCGATCGGCGGCCCGCGGCACGCCAGGCGCTACGGGCCCGGCGACTCGTTCTCCGTGCCGTCCGGCGGCATTCACCGGATGGACCACGACGCCGGGGCGGTCACCGTCCACGTCTACTCGCCCCCGCTGCGCGCCATCGGCTACTACGAGGTCGTCGACGGCCTGCTCCAGCGCACGCCGGGGCCACCCGACGGGGCCTCACCGGAGAGCCCGCGGCTGCTTCGGTCACTGGCGGACCGCTGACGCCTGCGGCGCCCAGCCGAGCTGCGGCGCGATCTGCCCGGCGACCGCCTCGACCGCCTCCCGGCGCTGGGCGGGGTCGGTCGTCCCGTACCCCACCGAGAACTGCAGCTCGGTGGCGTACGGGAACGCCGGGAACGATTCGATCGACTCGGCGATCTGGTCCGGCGTGCCGTAGTGCACGTTGATCGCCGCTGCCTGCTGCTCGAGCGTGTCGGCCGCGGGCAGCCAGTCCTTGCCCCAGGCGTACACGGTCGCGATGTCCGCCGCCAGCTCCGCGAGGCCGGTCCGGCGGTCCCTGGCCAGGTGCACGTGCACCACGAGACCGACGCGCGGCACGGCGCCGCGCGGCAGGCAGGCGTGGTAGGCGGCCCCGGTGACCTCGGCGGGAACGGTCTGGGTGGTGCCGATGAGCACCCCATTGCGGCGGGCGGCGCTGTCCCGCCCGGTCTGCTCGGTGAGCGCGGACTCCCAGATGCGGCCCGCCAGCCCGCTGGCCCGCGGGTTCAGCTCGTGCGCGGTGCCGTTGATCGGTTCCCCGTCAAGGATGCGGCGCAGCGCCTCAAGCGACCGCTGGTAGGCGGCCTTCTTCCGCTCGCGGTCTGGTTCGAGGGCGACGCCGAGCGCCGCGGCGATCGGCGGCTGGCCGCCATTGGAGACGCCGAGCTCAAGGCGCCCGCCGCTGATCGCGTCGAGCACCGCCGCGTCCTCGGCGAGCCGCACGACGTTCTCCAGCGGCAGCGGCACCACCGACGTCCCGAGCCGGATGCGCGACGTGCGCGCCGCCAGCGCGCCGAGAAAGGTGAAGGGGGACGGCAGGCCGCCAGGGAAGCTGAGGCCGGGGGTGCCGCTCGCGCGGCGGAAGTGGTACGAGCGCACCCAGGCGGTGTCGAAACCAAGCTGCTCGGCGCGGACGAACAAGTCGAGCGTCTGGCGGTAGACGGCCGCCTGCTCGCCGTGTTCACGCAGGTCGGAGTGGATGCCGATGCGCAGCCTGCGGACGGGGGTCACGCGGTCCGCCCGGCGAGGGACTGCGGGCCGCGGCCGGCACCGAGGTGCCCGCGCAACGTGGTGGTCTCGTACTCGCGCCGGTGCAGGCCGCGTCGCTGCAGGATCGGCACGACGTGGTCGGCGAACAGGTCAAGCGCACCGGGCAGCGTGGTCGGCTGCAGGGTGAAGCCGTCGCTGGCGCCGTCGGCGACCCAGCGCTCGATGAGGTCGGCGAACTGCTCCGGTGTGCCGGTGAACTCCAGGCCGCCCGGCAGCCCGGTGAGTTCGGCGGCGAGCTGGCGGAAGGTCTTTCCCGTCTGCTCGGTGCGGCGCACGATGTCCTCGGTGCGGCTGGTCGGCTGCGCGGCCGCGACCGCCGCGGCGCTGAGCGGGCGGTCAGGGTCGATCAGCGCGGCGTCGAGCCCGGCGTTGTGGGCCAGGTTGCGCCACCGGAACTCGGGGTCGACCCGGTCCTCAAGGCCGGCCCGGGCGGCGTCCGCCTCCGCCTGCGTGCTGCCGAGCACGAAGGCCACGCCGGGCAGCACGAGGACGCTGCCCGGGTCCCGCCCGTGGCGGCGGGCGGCCGCGCGGACCGAGTCGCGGAAGCGGCGGCCGGAGGGGATGTCAGGCTGCGCGGTGAAGACGAGGTCGGCGTGCTTGCCGGCCAGCTCGACGCCGGGGCCTGACGATCCCGCCTGGGCGAACGCGGGGCGGCCCTGCGGCGAGCGCGGCAGTGTCAGCGCACCGCTGACGTCGAAGAAGCGGCCGTGGAAATCGACCGGCCTGATCAGGTCGGTGTTCGCCCAGACGCCGCTGTCCTGGTCGGCAAGGACCGCGCTCGCGTCCCAGCTCTCCCACAGCCGCGAGACCACCTCGACGAA
>JASHPP010000134.1 GCA_030038035.1 Trebonia sp. | reverse complement strand
CCGGCGCTGGCGGCCGGCTGCACGGTCGTGATCAAGCCCGCCGAGGACGCGATGCTGACGATCCTGTACCTCGGCAAGCTGATCGGGGAGGCTGGCTTCCCGCCCGGCGTCGTCAACATCGTGACCGGCTTCGGGGAGACCGCCGGCGCCGCGCTGGCGTCGCATCCCGGCGTCGACAAGATCTCCTTCACCGGCAGCCCGGAGGTCGGGCGGATCGTCGCCAAGCTCGGGGCCGACACGATCAAGCGCGTCACCCTTGAGCTCGGCGGGAAGACCCCCCAGATCATCTTCCCCGACGCCGACCTCGATGCCGCCCTGACCGTCACGGCGATCGGGATCTTCGCCAACCAGGGTCAGATCTGCGCGGCGGGCACCCGCGTGCTGGCGCATCGGTCGCTGTACGACGAGGTGGTCCAGCGGCTCGGCGCCGCGGCCGACTCGATCGTGCTCGGCGATCCCTTCGACGAGACGACCCAGATGGGGACGCTGATCAACCGCAAGCAGTTCGAGCGGGTGCTCGGCTACATCGACATCGGTCAGCGCGAGGGGGCGCGGCTCGTTGCCGGCGGCGAGCGGGCCAGGGACCGCGGCTACTACGTCAGGCCCACGATCTTCGCTGACGCGTCCAACGACATGCGGATCGCCCAGGAGGAGATCTTCGGACCGGTCGGCACCGTGATCCCGTTCGATGACCCGGCCGAGGCGGTCAGGCTCGCCAACGGGACCAACTACGCGCTGGCGGCGACGATCTGGACCCGGGACATATCGCGCGCGCACCTGCTCGCGCGCGAGCTGCGCGCGGGCGCCGTGTGGGTGAACTGCTGGGGAGTCGTCGACCCGCGGCTTCCCTGGGGCGGCGCCGGGCGCAGTGGCATCGGCCGCGAGCTCGGGTGGTCCGGTATCGAGGACTGCACCGAGGAGAAAGTCGTGACGATCGCCCTGTAGGGCCGAAACCGGACCCCGGCACCTGAGGAGACTGATGGTGGACAGCAGCAGGCCCAAGGTGGGTTTCGTCGGTCTGGGACACGCGGGCTGGCCGATGTGCGGCAACGTCGTCAAGGCCGGCTATGACGTGACCGTCCAGGACGTCGACCAGGAGCGAGCGCGGACGTTCGCCGGCGAGCACGGATGCAGGGCGGTCGCCAGCCCGCGGGGCCTGGCCGGGATCGAGGTGCTGGTGACGATGCTGCCCAACGGCCACGTCGTGCGCGAGGTGGTCCTCGGACCCGAGGGCGCGGCCGACGTGCTCGCCAGCGGAGCGATCGTGATCGACACCAGCTCCTCGGACCCGTTCGGAACACGTGAGCTCGGTGCCGAGCTGGCTGGTCGCGGCCTCACCCTGCTCGACGCGCCGGTGACGATGCCCGAACCCGGCGGCGCCGCCACGGCGCACATCACGATCATGCTGGGCGGTGACGACACCGACGCGATGGACCGGGCCGAGCCGGTCATCCGGACGATGTGCAACCACCTGTTCCGGGTTGGCCCGCTCGGCGCCGGACACGCGACCAAGACGCTCAACAACTACACGTCGGCTGCCGGGCTGGTCGCGGCGCTCGACTCGCTGATCATCGGCCAGAAGTTCGGGCTGAACCCGGCGACGACGCTCCAGGTGCTGAACGCCGGCACCGGGCGGAACTTCAGCACCGCGTTCGCGCTCCCGATGGAGGCGCTGACGCGGCGGTTCGCGACCGGCTTCTCGCTGAAGCTGCTGATCAAGGACCTGGGGATCGCCTCGGACCTGGCGGCCGCGATGGACTGGGACACCGAGCTCGCGTCGCTCCTGCGGCGCAAGTTCGCCGAGGCGGCCGACGCGCTGGGCGGCGACCCCGACCACACGGAAGCCCTGCGCTACTGGGAAGAGCGCGGGAACGTGGCAGTGCCGGAGGACAGGACCTGATGCGACTGGACGGAAAGGTGACGCTGATCGCCGGCGCCGGGAGCGGGATCGGGGCGGCGACGGCGCGCCGCTTCGCGGCGGAGGGCGCCCACGTCGTGCTGTTCGACCTGGCCGAAGACCGGGCTCGGGAGCTGGCAGCCGAACTGGACGGGGTCGCCGTCGGCGGCGACGCGGCCGAGCCCGGCGACGCGCAGGCAGCCGTCAGCGTCGCGGTCGACGCGTTCGGTGGCCTGGACGTGCTCGTGACCTGCGCTGGCGCCGACGTTGGCGGCGGCTCGCTCGGGGACCTGACGCCGGAGGGCTGGCAGCGCGGCCTGCGGGCAAACCTGCACACCTGCGCCACGACCACCCGGTCGGCGCTGCCGGCGCTTGTCGCCTCGCGCGGCGCCGTCGTCGTCGTCTCCTCGGTCGGCGCGCTGACGGGCGCGCCGCAGACGGTCTCCTACACGACCGCCAAGACCGCGCTGCTGGGCCTGGTGCGGTCGGTCGCGGTCGACTACGGCCCGCAGGGGGTTCGCTGCAACGCCGTCTGCCCCGGTCTGGTGCGGACTCCGATGTCCGATGCGCTGTTCGAGCGCGTCGCGGCGGTGACCGGCGAGCCGGTCGACCGCGAGCGCAGGAAGATGGGTTCGATCGCGCCGCTCGGACGTCACGCCGAACCCGCGGAGGTCGCGTCAGTGTGCCTGTTCCTCGCCTGCGAGGAGGCCTCGTTCGTGACCGGCGCGGTGCTCACCGTCGACGGAGGCACGATGGCGCTCAACTCGGGCACGGTGGCGTTCGCGTCAGGCGATGCGTGAATCGGCAGATACGGTCGGTCCTATGAGTCACACACGCCACCCTCCAGCCGACGCCCGAACTGCCCGGGCGGCGACCGCCATCGGCGTTCCGCCCAGCCGCGGCTGCTGGTGGATCCCGCCGGACAGGCAGAGCGAAGAATCGACAAGCGTGGTCGCGCAGGCGTATCTGGAGCTGCGCAGGCAGATCCTCAGCGGTCAGCTGCAGCCCGGTGAACCGCTGTCGGAGTATCAGCTCGCGAAGGCGCTGAACGTCAGCCGGACGCCGGTGCGCGAGGCGCTCGCGCGGCTGCGTTCCGCCGGGCTCGTGCGCAGCGTGCCGCAGCGCGGAATGTTCGTCTCCGAGCTCGGGCCGCGCGACGTGATCGAGATCATGGAGATCCGCGAGCGGCTCGAGTCGCTGGTCGTCCGCCGGGCGATGGACCAGGGGCTGTCCGGCGAGCAACTCACCGGCTGGGAGGAACAGACCGGGCAGGCACGGCAGCTGATCGTCGACGGCCGTCTGCCGGAGGCGCTCGCGATCGGCTCCTCCTTGCATGACCAGCTGATCTCCCTGGCCGGCAACGAACGCCTCGCCGGGATCCTCGCCCAGCTCAGCGAGCAGGTGTGGTTGCTGAGCATGGTCGGGATCCGGGCTCCCGGTCGCCCGGAGCAGGCCAACGAGGAACACCGGGTACTGCTGGTGCACATGCGCAACGGCGACGCTGACGCCGCCGAGGCGGCGATGCGAGAGCACCTGCGCAACGAAGGCCGGATCCTGCTGTCCGCCACGCTGCCGAAGGGGGTCGTGGCGCTGTGAGCACGGCCGGGAAGGAGCCTTTGACACAGTGACAGGCACTTTCGCGCGGGCCGCGACCGCTCGCGCCGGCCAGCCCCGCCTGCCCGGGCGGGTTGCCCTGATCACCGGCTCAGGAAGCGGGATCGGGGCGGCGACGGCGCGCCGGTTCGCGGCGGAGGGCGCCCACGTCGTGCTGTTCGACCTGGCCGAAGACCGGGTTCGGGAGCTGGCAGCCGAGCTGAACGGGGTCGCCGTCGGCGGCGACGCGGCCGACGCGGCCGAAGCCGCGAACGCCGTCAGCGCCGCCGTCGACTCCTACGGCGGGCTCGACGTGCTCGTCACGTGCGCCGGCGGCAACGCTGGGTTCGGCGCGCTCGCCGACCTCACCCCGGCGGACTGGGACGCCGGGATCGCGGTCAACCTCGAGACCGCGGTGACGACCACCAAGGCGGCGCTGCCCGCGCTGCTCGAGCGCCGCGGGGCGATCGTGCTCGTGTCCTCGGTCGGCGCCCTGTCGAGCGGCCCCCGCTCGGTCGCCTACCAGACGGCCAAGGCCGCGATTATCGGCTTCGCCCGCTGCGTCGCGGTCGACTACGGCCCGCTCGGCGTCCGCGTCAACGTCGTCTGCCCTGGTCGCACGCTTACCCCGATGGTCGAGGCGATGACCGCCCAGTTCGCCCGCGAGAAGGGCCTGTCCCGCGAGGAGATGGAGACGATCGCCAACGCGGCGACGCCGCTGCGCAGGTCGGCGCGGCCGGCCGAGCTGGCGAACGTGTGCCTGTTCCTCGCCTCCGATGACAGCTCGTTCATGACCGGTTCTGTCGTCGTCGCCGACGGCGGGATCATGGCCACCAACGTCGGCGTGATCCCGTTCCTCGACGCTTACCGGACGACCGGCTGAACGACGGGGCGCCCAGTGCCGGGTTTCGGCCTACGGCCAGACGTTGCTGCTAGGCCTGGTCGTACGCCGCGGTCCCGACGTTGGCCGCGAGTGTGCCGCCGTCGACCGGAATCGCCGAGCCGGTCATGAACGCGCTGTCGTCCGACACCAGGAACAGGCACACCGAGGCGATCTCCTCGGGCGTGCCCGCCCGGCGCAGCGGCAGCGGCTTGGCGGCCCGCGCGTGTGCCTCCTCGGGCGAGATCTGCAGGCGCCCGGCGAAGTCCCGCATCGCCGCCGCGACCATCGGGGTGTCGATCCAGCCCGGGCAGACCGCGTTGACCCGGACGCCGAGCGGCCCGTAGTCGACCGCCAGCGAGTGCGTCAGGCCCAGCAGCCCGGATTTGGCGGCGACGTAGCCGGCGATGCCAGGGCCGGTCGTGAAGGCGCCGAGCGAGGCGACGATCGCGATCGCTCCGCGGCGCTGGATCAGGCTCGGCAGGGCCGCCTTGGTGGTGACGACGCAGGTCTCCAGGTTGGCGTGCAGGGCCGCCTCCCAATCCTGCGGCGTGAGCTCGCCGAGGGCGCCGCCGCCGACGTCGGCACCGGCGCAGGTGATCAGCGCGTCGAGCCCGCCGAACGAGCCGACCGCCGCCGCGACGGCTCGCTCCGCGTCGGGTGCGTGGCCGGCATCTCCGGCGACCGCGATCCCGCCGATCCCGGCGGCGACGCGCTGCACGAGCTCGGCCTGGCGGTCGAACAGCACGACGTTCGCGTCCTCGGCCGCCAGCGCCCGCGCGGTCGCCGCGCCCATCCCGCTGGCCGCGCCGGTGACCAGCACCGTGCGTCCGTCGAAGCGCGACATCAGCCCCACACCCTTGCGGCGACTCGGGACACGAGCTCGAGCTTGCGCCACTGATCGTCCTCGCTCAGCAGGTTGCCGTGCGCCTCCGAGGCGAAGCCGCATTGCGTCGACAGCGCCAGCTGATCGATCGGGGCGTAGCGGCTGGCCGCCTCGAGCCGGCGGACGATCTCGTCGTCGGACTCGAGCTCGGGGGTCTTGCTTGACACCGCTCCCAGGGTGACGACCGGTCCCGGCGGCAGATGCCGAAGCGGCGAGTAGTCCCCCTCGCGCTCGGTCTCCTCCCACTCGATCAGGAACACGTCGTAGGGGAGCTGCAGGAGCCGCTCGGCGACCGGCTCGAGCGTTCCGGAGAACATCCATTGCGAGCGCCAGTTGCCGCGACAGATATGCATCCCGAAACGGACGTCGCCGGGGAAGCCCTCGATCACGCGCCGGTCGGCGTCGAGCGCGCGCTCGAAGAACTCGTCGGGATCGGCGCCGTCCGCCTTCAGCGCGTCGCGGCCGCTGTCGCTGAGCAGGTTTACGTAGCGGGGGAAGTCGAGCTGGATGTAGCGCGCGCCCGCCTCGATCGCGTCGGCGATCAGCTCGCGCTGGATCTGCAGCATCGCCTCGAACAGCTCCTCGTGGCAGTGGTAGAAGCGATCGGTTTTCCCCGGCTGGAAGTTCTCAGGCAGCAGGAACCACGAGCCGGCCGGCAGGCTGACCTTGAAGGGGTGCGAGGTCGTCCGCGCGAGGAACGCGGCCTCCCGCGCCAGCGGGCTGTCGATCTTCCGCAGCGGCCCGGCGACACGCGGATTGGGGGGTGTCTCGACCTCCTCGCCTGAGGCGGTCCTGAAGATCCGCCCGTGCGCGCCAGGAACCAGGCCGTCAACCGCGTCCTGCAGCGAGTTGGTGTAAAGGAAGCGGCGGAACTCGCCGTCGGTGATGACATCGAGGCCGATGTCGATCTGGCGGGCGACCACCCGGCGGATTTCGTCCTCGGCGATCGCCTGCAGCCGGGAGCGGTCCTTCTCGCGCTCCTCCGCGTACGCCATCACGTGGTCCCGCGGGTAGACCTCGGCGAGCGCGTCGAGCAGGCGGCGCGGTCGCAGGAGGCTGCCGACCACCTCGGCGCGGGCGTGCGTGCCTGCCTGGCGCTCGCCGGCGGGCAGCGGATCGGTCAGTTGTCCTGGCACCAGTCCGCTCTCCTCCCCTGGCGCGACGAAGGCTGGCAATGTGTATACCAGTAGCATACAACTATCTCCCGGCGTGGCCGGAGCCGCCGAATCGGTCACCGGGGAGAGAAGGAGAGTGCCATAGATGTCAACGACCTCGGCCGCCAAGCCCGGCGCGATCATGCCGCCTGAGCCGGATCTGACCCCCGAGGAGATGATCGCCCGGGCGGTTGCGCTGCGGCCGTTGCTGATCGAGCGCCAGGCGGAGGCGGAGGAGCGCACGTTCTACTCCGAGGAGATGCATCAGCGCTTCCTTGACGCCGGTTTCTACCGGCTCTACGTCCCGCGGCGGTACGGCGGCTACGAGTTCGACCTCACCACCTACGCGCGGGTCGTGCAGGAGCTGTCCCGCGGCTGCGTCTCGACCGGCTGGTGCGTCGCGCTCGGCTCCGGGCACGCCCTCCAGCTCGCGTCGTGGTTCCCGGAAAGCGCGCAGGCGGAGATCTTCGCAGACGGCGACTTCAGGGCGGCGTGCGTGGCCGCGCCGGTGGGGATGGCGACCCGCGCCGCGGACGGCTGGACGCTCAACGGGAAGGTGAGCTACGCGTCCGGAGTCCCCTACTCGACCCACTACATGGGTCAGGCGCTGACCAGGGACAGCGTGCCCGAGGGAGGCGAGCCCCGGCATCTGTTGTTCGTCGCCGCGCGGGAGGAGTTCACCCGCCTCGACGACTGGGGCAACACGCTAGGGCTGAAGGGCAGCGGCTCGCACTCGATCACCTTCAGCGACAGCCATCTGCCGGCGAACTGGGTGCTCGAGGACACGAACATGGTCGACATCGACGTCTCCGGGGGAACGCCCGGGCTGAGGCTGCACGGCAACCCGCTCTACGGCGGGCGCGCCGGCGGCCCGTTCACGATCACACTCGCCGCCATCCTCGTCGGCGCCGCCTACAACGCCCTCGACGAGCTCGAGAACCTGATGCGGACGAAGGTCACCTTCCTGCCGCCGCAGGTGCTGCGGATGTATGACGACGACAGCCAGCGCTGGTTCGGCGAGGCGATGGCGCGGATCGCGCTGCTTGAGACCGCGGTGCACGGGGCGGCGCGGATGCACATGGATTTCTGCAGGCGCGCCGTCGAGCAGGGGATCCCGTTCAGCTACGAGGACGACATGATCGTCGCCGCGATCGCGCGCGAGGCGATGCTCGACCTCTGGCAGCTGATGGCGCTGGACATCTTCAGGGCCGCCGGCTCCTCCGGCGCCGTCAACGGCGCCCGGCTCGAGCGCGTGTTCCGCGACATGTCGATGATCGCCGGCCACGGCAACTCGCGCCTGCGCGAGCACGCGCACCGAGAGCTCGCGCGGATGCGGTTCAGGCTGCCGCCGAAGGGCGCGACGATCGAGCCCCAGGCACAGTCCCCGGTTCTGCGCTAGTTGAGCGGGGCGATGGATCGCGGCTCGCCTGAGAACAGCTCCACGACGGTTTGTGACTATTGAAGTACGCTGGGTATCGTTCCCTGATATGGCGTCATCATTGGGGAGCGTGAGTGCCCGAGGAGGTCAGCGGGTCGGGCCCGGCGACGGGGGAAGCGGTTACGACTGTGCCCCCTGTGGCCACGGGTCCGCCTCGTGCTGACCAGGTGCGGCGTTTGCCTGCACCCGATCGCGCTTCCGCTGTCCCGCCCTCGCCCGCCTTCGGCGGCTCGCGGCGCCGTCTGCGCGCTTTGCTCCGCCGAGGGCATGGGGACAACGGGGACCGCCGCCAGCAGCCGCCTCTACCACGGCCGGCGTTGCCCGACGGCGTGGTCGCCGCACCGCCGGCCGAACTGTCCCCCGACGACCCGCTGGCGGGGTATCTGCTGGAGGCGGCGGGCGCCGTCGACATCCGTCACCTCGACCTGAACTCGCCGGCGCTGAAGGCGCTCAAGGACGCCGGTGTCGTGGTGGTCGTCCCGATGATCTCCGCCGGCTCCCCGATCGGCATGATCGGGCTGGGACCACGTAAGTCGGAGCGGGAGTACACGATCGACGACCGCCACCTGCTGACCGCGCTGGCCAGGTACGCGGCGCCCGCCATCCGGGTCGGCCAGCTGGTCCGCGAGCAGAAGGCCGAGGCCCTGCGGCGGGAGCGGATCGACCAGCAGCTGAATGTCGCCAGGCTCGTCCAGCGCCAGTTCCTGCCCAAGTCGCTGCCGGATCTGCCTGGCTGGCAGGTGGCCACCTTTTACCGGCCCGCGCTGCGGGTCGGCGGGGACTTCTACGACTTCATCCCGCTGCCCGGGGGGCGGGTCATGGTGGTCATCGGCGACGTGGCC
>JASHPP010000133.1 GCA_030038035.1 Trebonia sp. | reverse complement strand
TTGTCGTGCGTGGCCGACGTCGCCGCCAAGGTCGACTGCCTGGAGCGCGGCGCCCAGGACTACCTGACCAAGCCGTTCTCGCTCGCCGAGCTGCTGGCCCGCGTCCGGGTCCAGCTGCGGGGCGAGGCGCATCCGCGCGGCGACACGCACGCGAACGGCTCGCACGCCGAGGTGATCAGGGCGGGCGACGTCACGCTGGACGTCGGGCGGCTTGTCGCGGACATCGGCAACGGCCCGGTGCCGCTTACCCGGCTGGAGTTCCTGCTGCTGCGCGAGCTCGCCGAGCACGTCGGCCAGTCCGTGCCCAAGGGCAAGCTGCTCGCCACCGTCTGGGGCTACGACTTCGACCCTGGCTCGAACGTCGTGGACGTGTGTGTCAGGCGGCTGCGGTCCAAGCTCGGCTTCGACCTCATCAAGACCGTGCGGGGTGAGGGCTATCAGCTCGTCGCCCGCTGAGCCGGGCGGCGCCATCCTGGGCGCTAGCCCGCGCCCGCAGCGGCGGTGCGGCACACCCGAACCGCCGATGTCATACAGTTGTCTGTCATCCGGGGCTGGCCAGGAATGCCGGTGCGCATCGTCGTCGCGGACAGCGGCATCGCACCCGACCAGCTTCACCTCATCTTCGACCGGTTCAGGACCGGCGACGATGGCCAGCCGCGGGGAACCGGCCTGGGGCTCCCCTGGTGCACGCGGTGGCGCGGGCGCATGGCGGTGACGTGACGGTCCGCAGCGTGCCGGGCAGTCGCGGGACCGGGCAGCAAGGGAGTACCAGGCGATGAGCGAACAGGGCGCGGCCCTCCCCGGGAGGGCACTGCGCTGGGCGGGCCGGATAGTGGTGCGGAACAAGATCGCCACCACCGCGACCGCGGTCTTCCTGGTCGTGGCGGTGGCGATTAGCGTGGCCGGGACGCGATCGTCGGGCAGCTCCCCGCAGCCGGATCCGGTCGCCCCCGGCTTCACGCTGACCGCCCTCGGCGACCCGGGCCACGACATCACGCTGAGCCAGTACGCGGGCAAGCCGGTCATCGTGAACTTCTGGGCCTCCTGGTGCCCGCCGTGCCAGCAGGAGACACCGCTGCTCGCACGGTGGTACGCGGGGCAGCACGGGCACGTCATCCTGGTCGGGCTCGACGAGAACGACAGCGCGGCCAGCGCGCTGAAGTTCGCGCGCGCCAAGGGCGTCACCTACCCGATCGGTACCGACCCGCAGCTGGCCGCGGCGAACGCGTACGGCGTGGTCGCGCTTCCCCAGACGTTCTTCCTCAACGCGCAGCACCGCATCGTCGACCGCGTGTACGGCGCGGTGACGCTTGCCGACCTCGCCAAGGGCGTCCGCCTCATGGACGCCCCGGGTCCGTGAGGCCGGCTGGCCTGTGCCAACAGGAAGTCCGGCTGGTCTGTGCCAACAGGAAGTAGAGAATCGAGGCTGCACCCCGTGGAATCCCCGACGAAGACAGAACCGCCCTTCGTGCCGCTGCGGCGGGCCGGCTGGGCATCCCGGCGCACCCCGCTGTGGGTTTTCGCCGCCCTGATCGTCCTGGCGGCGGGCGGGGTGCTCGTGTCGCTGTCCCACAAGCCGTCCCAGGCGGAGCGGGCCAGTGACCTGGCCGGCTACTTCAGCGACGTGAACACCGGCATCGAGTCGTGCGCTGGCGGGGTGCGGGACTCGCTGACCGCACTGAAAACCGTCGAGGCCGGCGACAAGGCGGAGTATTCTGCGGCCGTCGGCATCCTCGCGTACAACGCGCAGAACTGCTCGCCGGCCAACAACGAGCCGCTGTCGGACTTCACCAGCTACCAGGTGACCGAGTCGCTGGCCGCGTACCCGCTGGACACGGCCGACAACGACGTCGTCACGTGGGCGTTTCCCGACGCCGTGAACGCCCAGCTTGACATGCTCGCGCTGCTGCAGGCCGACGGTCCCGCCGCCCGCGCCAAGGCGAACGCCACGCTGCAGACGGCGCTGCGGACAATGAACGCGCAGCGGGCCGCGATCTACGCCATCTGGCGGGGCGCGGAGCGCGGCGTGGGCTCCACTGCGGCGCTCCCCTATCTGCCGACCTGAGGCATCCGACCTGGTCACGGCAGGAATGACGTGATCGTCCTGGGGGAAAATCAGATAAGTGTGACGTCGCACGTGCCCCGAACCGGCCCGCGCGGCCGGACGGCAATCCCGCTGATCGTCGCGGCGCTCGGGGTCGCGCTCGGCGCGGCCGGCGTGCTGCTGCTGCGCTCGTCGGGCGCGCTCGCCCCGGTGCCTGCCTCGAGCCTGACCGGGGGCGCCGGGGGCCCGGGGCGCGCGGGGCACTCCGGGGCGGGGTCGCTGAACGCCCAGGCCGTCTACGACCGGCTCGAGCCCAGCGTCGTGGACGTCACCTCGACCCTGCGCTATGACGGCGAGACCGCATCGGGCACCGGCTTCATCATCAACGGCCCTGACGCCCTGGTGCTCACCAACAACCACGTGATCAGGGACGCGACCGCGGTCACCGTCACGCTGACCGCTACAGGCCGCACCTACCCCGCCAGGGTCGTGGGCGCCGACGTCGGCGCCGACGTCGCGGTGCTGCAGATCGAGGGGGCAGCCGGGGCGCCCGGGGCGCCCGGGGCGCCCGGACTGCCTGCCGCGCCCCTCGGGGACTCGGCCACCGTGACCCCCGGCACCCCGGTCCTGGCGATCGGCAACCAGGCCGGCCAGGGCGGCGCGCCGGCGATCGCGCCAGGCATCATCGACAGCCTCAACCGGACAATCCAGGCGGCGGACAGCACATCGGGCTTCACCGAGACGCTGCACGACATGCTGGCGACCAGCGCCCAGATCCAGCCGGGAGACTCCGGCGGGCCGCTGGCCGACGCGGCGGGCCTGGTGATCGGCATGGACACCGCCGCGGGAACGGGGCCGGGCCGGATCGCGATCGGCTACGCGATCCCGATCAACGGCGCGATGGCCGTCGCCCGGCAGATCGAGGCCGGGCGCGCCGCCCCGGGGATCACCCTCGGGGTCAGCGGCTTCCTCGGCGTCGTGGTCGCCGCGAGCACGAGTCCAAGCCCGCTGCTGCAGGAACACGAAGAACACGGCCTGCCCGCGGACGCAGGCTCGCGGTCGCGGCCGCCCGGCTGCCTCGACACCGAGGCGGGGGCAGGGATACCCGCGGCGGTCGCCCCCGCGCGCTGGGGAGCACTGGTGGACGGCGTGCTCTGCGGCACCGGGGCGGCGGCGGCGGGGATCACCGCCGGGGACGTCATCACGAGCGCGGCGGGGCACTTCGTGTCCTCCCCTGACGCGCTTACGGCCATCGTGAGCGCCTGCCGCCCCGGGGCGGTCGTCCAGGTCAGCTGGATCAGCACCACGGGGATCACGCGGACGTCGCTAATCCGGCTCGTGACGGCCCCTGCGGTATAACGGTATAGCGGCATACGGGCAGGCATATCCAGCGGGAACCCAGAGTTAACCCTATGGCGTGCCCCAGGCGGACGTGTCACACCAACCCGGAGCAAGCCCTCAGCTTACGTCCAGGTTGGCAACGCTTACTAGTTGATGACGGACGCGCGGCTGGGCACCGGGCGACGAGGCACAGGACGTACGCTGTTCACGGCGAAGGCGAGAAGATGCAAGACGACGACAGCGGTAGCGAGCAGCAGGGCAGCTGGCAGCCACCGGAGTACGTTAGCCCGTGGGTATCCGCGTCCAGCGCCGATGACGCCTCCGGTGACGACAGCGAGTCCGAGGCGAACGACACGATCGCCTTCGGTCCCGCCGACCGCGCGGGGCAGGGTCAGTACACAGCATCCGGCCAGCCGGGCTACGGTCAGCCGGGGTATGGCCAGCCGGGCTACGGTCAGCCGGGCTACGGTCAGCCTGGGTACGGGTCGCAGCGCTACGGGCAGCCGGGGTACGGGTCGCAGGGCTACGGGCAGGGCGGCTACGGCGCCTGGGGCGGCGGGGCCGGCGGGCAGTCCCCGTGGGGCGGCTACGGCGCACCGCCACCACCGCCACCACCCGGGCCACGCTTGGGCAGGGTCCTCGCCTACATCGCCGTCGCCGCGCTCGCGGCGGGCGTCGGCGCGGGCGCGGCGATCGCGCTGAACCACTCGGCGAGCCCGTCGTCGTCCGCGCTGTCGCCACAGGGCAACACGAACCCGGCCGGCGGCAGCGGCACCAGCCCCGGCGGCACCAGCCCCGGCGGCAGCAGCGGCGAGGAGAACCCGTTCGGCGGGAACGGGTACGTGCCGGGATCGGGGGGCACTAACCCCGGCGGCACCGGGGGCACCGGCAGCGGCAGCACCGGGGGCACCAACAGCGGTTCCGGCTCGCTCAGCGCGGCGCAGGTGCAGGCGCTCGCGGCCAAGGTCGATCCGGGCATCGTCGACGTCGTGTCGCAGCTCAAGTACAACGACGCCACAGCCGAGGGCACCGGCATGATCATCTCGCCGAGCGGCCTGGTGCTGACCAACAACCACGTGATCGACGAGGCGACCAGCGTCACGGCGACGCTCGTGGTGTCGGGAAAGACGTACACCGCGCAGGTCCTTGGCTACGACTCCACCGACGACGTGGCGCTGCTGCAGCTCGAGGGGGCCTCCGGCCTGCGGACCGTTACCCTCGGCGACTCGGCCAAGGCCAAGGTCGGCCAGGACGTGCTCGCCCTCGGCAACGCCGGCGGCGCCGGCGGCCTCCCCTCGACCGCGCAGGGCACGATCAGCGCCCTTGACCGCACGATCGAGGCAAGCGACAGCGGCGCGGACACGACAGAGACCCTGCACGGCATGATCGAGACGAACGCCCCGATCGAGGAGGGCGACTCAGGCGGGCCGCTGGTCACCACGGCCGGCCAGGTCATCGGCATGGACACCGCGGCAAGCACGCCGAGCTTCGGCCAGCCCTCGGACGCTGCCGTCACCGGGTTCGCGATCCCGATCAACTTCGCCGTCTCGATCGCCGACCAGATAGCCGCCGGGCACGCCAGCACGACCGTGCACATCGGGCTGGCCGGCTTCATCGGCATCACGATCGCGGACGCAAGCACGGGCTGCTCGGCCAGTGAGGGCGGCTTCGGCGGGTTCGGCGGCGGGTACACCCCGCCGGTCAGCTCCGGCGCGGAGATCTGCGAGGTCATCCCCGGCACCCCGGCCCAGTCGGCCGACCTGGCCAGCGGGGACGTCATCACGGCGGTCAACGGGACGGCCGTGAGCTCGGCGGACGCGCTGACCAACCTGCTGGCGGACGACCGGCCCGGTGAGCAGGTGACGCTCACGTACGTCGACACCAACGACAGCACGCAGCACACCACGGTCACGCTCACCGCGCTGGCCAGGTAGCGGGCGGGCAGCCGGCTGTCCGCCTGCTCGCGTCGCGGCTAGGCCGACAGCCAGGCGCGGAGCCGGGACTCGCATTCGGCGATCGCCGCGACCTCGACGTACTCGCCGGGGGTGTGCGCGATCTCCGAGATGCCCGGGCCGTAATTGACAGCGGGGATCCCGAGTTCGGCGAACCTGGCGACGTCGGTCCAGCCGAGCTTGGCGCGGGGCGTGCCGCCGACCGCGGCGACGAACGCGGCGGCAGCCGGCTCGGAAAGCCCGGGCCGCGCGCCAGGGGCGACGTCGAGCAGCGACACCTCCCAGGACGAGAACAGCGACCGGATGCAGGCTTCGGCCTCCGCCGCGCCCCGGTCCGGGGCGAACCGGTAGTTCACCGTCACCACGCACGAGTCGGGGACCACGTTGCCCGCGACGCCGCCCTCGATCGCGACCGCGTTGAGTCCCTCGCGGTAGCGCAGCCCGTCCACGACCGGGGAGCGCGGCTGCCACTCGCGGAGCACGTCGAGGATCGCGCCTGCCTCATGGATCGCGTTGCGCCCCTGCCACGACCGGGCGGTATGCGCCCGGGCGCCGACGGCGGTGACCGACGCCCGCAGCGTCCCCTGGCAGCCGCCCTCCACGACACCGCCGCTCGGCTCGAGCAGCACCGCGAAGTCGCCGGCGAGCAGGTCCGGAGCGGAGCGGCTGAGCAGGAACAGCCCGTTGCGCTCGGCCGCCACCTCCTCGCAGTCGTAGAACACGTACGTCACGTCCCGCGACGCGCTAGCCAGGCCCGCGGCCAGGCGCAACTGCACGGCCACCCCCGACTTCATGTCAGAGGTGCCGCAACCAGAAAGCCGGGATCGTTCGGAGTCAAAGGAGGACGGAAAGTTGCCCGCGTGCGGCACGGTGTCGATGTGCCCAGCCAGCACCACCCTTTCCCTGCGCCCCAGCTCCGTACGGGCGATCACCGTGTTGCCGAAGCGGCGCACGGTCAGGTGCGGGAAGGCGGACAGCGCCCGCTCGATCGCGTCGGCCAGCGGCTTCTCCTCGCCGCTGACGGAGGCGATATCGGTCAGCGTGGCGGTCAGCGCGGCGCCGTCGCCGGTCAGGTCAAGCGCGTGCTCCACGGCCCCAACCTACAGTGGCTCGGCAGGCCCGGGCGTCTCCTGGGAATCTTGGACCTCATGTGATTCCTGGGTCGGGACCCGGTGCGACATCGACCGCGCCGCGCCGCGCAGCGAGCTGACGATGACCGCGACCGACGGGCGCAGCACGCTCGCGGTCCGCGCGACCGCGAAGACGTCCCTGGCCAGGTCCAGGCCGGCGGGCAGCTCCCTGACCACGACCCGGCGTTCGTAGGCGCCGACGGCGAGCCTGGGCATGATCGCGATGCCCAGCCCGCGCGCGACCAGGTTCGCGACGGTGCCCAGCCCTTCGAACTCCGACGGGACCGGCGGGGTCAGCCCGACCGCGGCGAGCAGCCGGTCGGCCGCCTGCCGGGACGGCTCGCCTGACGGCGCGGCCAGCCACGGCTCGTTGCGCAGCGCCCGCAGGTCCACCGGCCGGTCCGGGGCGGCCGCGGGGTGGCCGCGCGCGACCACGAGCACCAGCGGGTCGCGGACGAGGTGGTAGTAGCGCAGCACGCCCTGGCCGTGCTCGCTGCCGTCGGCGCCGCCCAGGCTGGCCGCCAGGCGCCCCGTCCAGTCGTCGACGATCGCCACCTCCACCTCGCCCGTGCGGACCAGCTGCAGCCCCTCGGCGGCCGAGGACTGGCGCAGCAGCAGCGACAGGCGCGGATGCGCCCGCAGCGAGCGGGCCAGGGCCGGCGCGAACGCGACCGCCGCGGACGGGAAGGCGGTCACCACCACCCGGCCCGAGGGCTGGGCGGCGTGCGCCGACACGTCCGCCTCGGCTTCCTCCACCATCGCCAGGATCCGCTCCGCGTGCGCGGCCAGCCTGCGGCCGGCGTCGGTCAGCCCGGCGCTGCGCGCGGTGCGGTCGAGCAGCGCCGTGCCGGCCTCGCGCTCGAGCACGGCCAGCTGCTGAGAGACCGCCGAGGGCGTGTAGCCGAGCGCGTCCGCGGTCCGTGCGATGCTCCCGCGTGCCGCGAATTCGTGCAGCATACGGAGCCTCCGGATGTCCAGCATTACCAGATCTTAGCCTCTCCCCAAGGCATCGGCTCTTGTCCTAACGCTCAAGAGGGAGAATTCTTTATCGGGTAATTGTCGCGAAACTCCCGTTCCCGCAGCTTGGAGTCCTCGTCATGGCCGCCACCACCGCGCCGCTGCCGATCCTCACCACGAAGCAACAAGAAACGACGCGAATCGCGACGGCACGCGACGGATCCGGCACGGCTGTGCGGCAGACCCCGCGCGTCGGCGTCTCGGCGACGCTTGCCGCCAACGAGGCGCTCACCGAGCGGCGGCGGCGCGGCGAACGGGTGCTGGCGCTGGCGTTCGGCGAGGCGGGGGTGCCGGTCGCCAAGGTGCTCAGGGACGCCCTCGCCACGGCCAGCCACCTGGGCGGATACGGGCCGGTCGCGGGCTCGGCCGAACTGCGCGCGGCGACCGCCGGGTACTGGGCGCGGCGCGGGCTCGCGACGGGCGCCGATGACGTCGTGTGCGGTCCGGGCAGCAAGGCGCTGCTCTACGGGCTGCTGCTCGGCCTGCGCGGCGCGCAGGCCGGGGACGTGGCGATCCCGCGGCCGAGCTGGGTCAGCTACGCCGCCCAGGCGTCGCTGACCGGCATCCGCCCGGTGTACGTGCCGATCGCGGGTGGCAGCGAGGGCGGCGTGCCCGACCCGGACCTGCTGTCGGCCGCCGTGCACTCGGCACGCCGCGAGGGGCGCAGGATCGGCGCCGTGATCGTCACGCTGCCGGACAACCCGACAGGGACGCTGGCGGCCCCTGGCACGGTGCGGGCGCTGTGCGCGGTGGCGCGGCAGCACGACCTGGTGATCATCTCCGATGAGATCTACCGCGACCTGACCCATGTGCCCGGCGCGGACGGCCCGGCCGATGGGCGGGAGTTCCTCAGCCCGGCCGACGTGGCACCGGAGCGGACCGTCATCACCTCGGGCCTGTCCAAGAACCTGGCACTTGGCGGCTGGCGGCTCGGGGTCGCCCGGCTGCCCGGCGACTTCCCTGCCCTGGCGGCGTTGCGGGACCGGCTGCTTGGCACGGGCAGCGAGATCTGGTCGGCCCCGGCGGCCCCAGTGCAGCGCGCGGCCGCGCTGGCCTTCGGAGAGTCTGCCGAGATCGCCGAGCGCATCGCCCGCTCCCGTCACCTGCACGGCGCGATCGCCCGGGCGGTCGCGGCGAGGTTCGCCGCCGCCGGGGCCGACGTGCCGCCGCCGCAGGGAGCGTTCTACGTGTATCCCGACTTCGCCGCGCACCGGGCGGTGCTGCGCCGCCGGTTCGGGGTGGCGACCTCCAAGGACCTTGCCGCGCTGCTGCTGCGTAGGCATGGCGTCGGGGTGCTGCCAGGCAGCGCCTTCGGCGAGCCCGACGAGGCGCTGCGGCTGCGCGTGGCCACGTCGCGGCTGTACGGCGAGGCCGAGTGGCAGCAGGAGGCCGCGCTCGCCGCCGACGACCCGGCCGCGCTGCCGTGGATCGCCGACAGCCTGTCCTGGCTGGAAGGGGCGCTGGCCGCGATCACGGCGTGCTAGGCCCGTGCTAGGCCGTGCTAGGCCCCGGCCGCCGCGGCGGCGCTCGTGCCGGCCAGGGCGAGCATGATCAGCGCGGCGCCCCTTGTCAGCCACCGGACCGGGATGACGCCAAGCAGCCGCCAGCCCACCACGATCGCCACGCCGGAGGCCACCCACAGCGCCAGCAGCGCGCCGACCCCGACCGCGACAGGGTCGTGGTAGCGGGCCGCCAGGCTGACGGTCATGAACTGGGTGAGGTCGCCGAACTCGGCAAGGAACACGACCGCGAAGGACGTCCCCGCGACCGGCCAGAACCCGTCGCGCACGCCGTCACGCCGGACGTCCTCGTCCTCCGGGCTTTCCGGGCGGTGGCGCCAGAGCAGCACGGCGCCGGCCAGGAAGGCGGCGGCGGCCACGGCCTGCACCACCTGGCGCGGCAGCAGGCTGATCGCTCCCCCGGCGGCGACCGCGAGCGTCACCTGGGCCGCGAACGCGGCGGCGGCCCCGGTGAACACGTAGCCGGGGCGATAGCGGCTGCTCAGGATCAGGCAGGCCAGCACCGTCTTGTCCGGGAGTTCGGCGGGCAGCACGGCCAGGAAGGACGTCACTGCGACGGTCAGGCTCATCCGGGGCTCCGAGTGTCCGGGCCGGGCCGGCTTTCGCCCGGCGAACCCGGGACCTCCGGCCCGGCAGCATGCTGCTGCGGCCGAAGGTCTCACTCAGGCCGGATGCGGCCCCCGGGCACCGGGCCCGACGGGCAGGCGCGCCGTTCCCGGCGTGCCGGACCGCAGGACCGAGATTGTCGGCGTCCCGGCGACGGAGCTACTCCCCTTCGCGCACCCATGTTAGCCGACAAGCGCGCGCGATGGCATCCGATACGCCGGGACGCTCCCCGCCAGCCCGGGCTGCCGCGCTGGTGACAGCGCGGCAGGCCCTGGCAAGGCAGGCCCCGGTGACGTGCTCCCCGCCGCCGCGTCGGTCAAGCGGCACCGCAGGGTCGAGCGACCGCCGCCGCCCCCGGCATGGCCGCTCTGGCTGTCCCTCCGCAAGGACATCATTTCCGCAACGCGAGGACCTTAGGGCAGCACGCGCCACAGGGATGCCCTCCGGAAAGGGAGTCAGGCCATCCGTTACGAAAACCTGATGACGGCGAGGAAGTCCATGTTCCGCACGGCTATCTCGCGGTAACCGGTGGCGATGACGCCGTCCCTGCGCAACTCGCCGAGGATGCGCTCTGTCGTCGACACCGCGACGCCTGCCAGCTCGCCGAGTTCCATCTGGGTGAGCGGGAGCGGGATCACCACCGCCCCGTCGGCGGCCCGCTCGCCGTATCCCGCCGCGAGCTCGTAGATCACCTGGGCGAGCCGTTCCTTCGCGCCCCACGTGCGCTCGGCCGCGTGCCGTTCCGTCGCGGCGCGCATCTTGGCCACGAGCGACCGGGTGATCGTGGCCAGCGCCGCCGGATACCGCTCACCGTAGGCCGCGAAGGCCGCCCGGCTGATCCGGACCGCGCCGACCACACCGACCGCGCGGGCCGTGGCGGTGCGCGGCATGCCGTCGAGCACGGCGAACTCACCGATCAGGTCACCGCGCGAGCGCACCGCCAGCGTCGTCTCCGTACCGGTTTCCGTGGCGACGGTGACCTTGACCATGCCGCCAGTCAGCACGTACAGGCTGTCACCGGCCTCACCCTGCAGCACCAGGATGTCGTCGTCTTCGAACCGGACCGGGGTGCCGGCTGCCAGCAGGGCGGCGCGTTCAACATCGGTCAGCAGGGCGGCCAGGCTGGCCTGCGGCCACCTGCCGCGCTCGGTCAGCGCCACGGCAGGCGCGCGCGGCGGCGAATTCGCGGAGTGCGGGGAGTGCGCGGAGAGCGGGACTGACACAGCACCGATTTTGCCAGGTCTTCCGCGCCGTCAGCGGGCACTACCTGAATCCGGGAACGTGAAAATGCCGGATGCATTCTTCCCCGCCGGCGTAGTCAGCTATTACCCTGCTTACACAGGGAGCGTGGGGAAATGGGAGACGGCGTGGCCGCCGAGCCCCGGGGGCAAGGTCAGGCGCCACCAGCACGAAGTCAATCGGGCCGTAAGCTGCGAATGGGATTCGTTCTGGATGTCGCCGGTTACGGTGCGCGTTCGGCACCTCTTCAGAACCAGGTGCAGCGACGCCTTCCGCCGCTCGTGATCAATACGCTAGCCGAATGCGGAATGGATCTTGATAGCGTCGCGCACGAGTGGACAGGAGACGGCATCAACGCGGTCATGCCTGCCGACATGGATCCGACCGTCGTGCTGCCCGTGCTGATCCGCTCGCTGGCCGCGAATCTCGGCGCGGACAACGCGCGCAGCGGCGACCGGGTCCGGCTGCGGATGGCCGTGGGCGTGGGACTTGTCGAGCAGAACAGGGCCGGGTTCGGCGGGCCCATGATCATCGATATGAACCGGCTGGTCGACAGCGCGCCGCTACGCTCCGCATTGTCGGCTCATCCCGCCGCCGATCTCGCGGTCGCGATATCCGACCAGGTGCACGCCACGATAATCCGGCCCGGCTATCCGGGAATTCCCGGTGCCCAGTTCACTCGGGTGAACGTCGTCGCGAAGGAATTCGCAGGACCGGCCTGGATATGGGTGTCCGCGCGCCAGTGGAGCGAGCCGGCCTATCAGCGCCTCGCTAAGGACGACCCGCGCGAGATAGGGGACTATCGCGTCTGCGCGCGCCTCGGCGCCGGCCTCGCCGGCCAGGTGTACCTCGGCAGCGCACGGGACGGCGGCTGGCTCGCGATCAAGGAATACCGGCGGGAGTTCGCCGGCGACCCGGACGTGCGCCGCCGCCTCGCCGCGGGGGTCGTGGCGGCCAGCGTCCCGCGCGGGCCGCACATCGCGCGGGTCACCGACTCCGCCACCGAGGCCGTCGCGCCATGGGTGGCCGGCACGCTCGTGCGGGGTCCGTCGCTGACGGCGGCCGTGACCGAGACCGGGCCGCTCCCCGCCGCCTCCGCGGCCTGGCTCGCGCTCGGCGTCGCCCGCGCGGTCGCCGCGCTGCACGAGGGCGGGCTCGCGCATCAGGCGATCACCCCGTCCAACGTGCTGCTCGAGACGGGCGGGCCGGTGCTCACCGACGTCGGCCTCAGCCGGGTCGCGCTGACCGACGGGTCCATGGGCGCCGCCGACGACGTGTTCATGCTCGGCTGCGCCGCGTTCTTCGCGGCGACCGGCCGCTCGCCCTGGGGCGGCTGCCCGGCTGGGGCCCTGCGCGAGCCGGACACGCGCGGCGAGCCAGACCTGGACGGCTGCCCGCCCGCGCTGCTGCCGATCGTGACGGCCTGCATCGATGGCGATCCCGGGCGACGGCC
>JASHPP010000132.1 GCA_030038035.1 Trebonia sp. | reverse complement strand
GCGATGATCTACATCGCGACGTCGCGGACCTCCTGGCTGCTGATCGGGTTCGTCAGCTTCGTCGGGGGCGCCTTCCTCGCCGCCGAGCTGTTCTCCCACGTCGGCACCCGGTTCAGCATCTGGCTGCACCCGTTCAGCCAGCAGAACCTGATCGACTACCCGCAGGCGTCCTACCAGCTGGTGCAGGGACTGTACGGGATGGCCAACGGCGGCCTGCTCGGCCGGGGCCTCGGAAACGGGCTGCCGTACTGGACCCCGCTCGTGCAGAGCGACCTCATCTTCACCGCGTTCGGCGAGGAGCTCGGGCTGGCCGGGGTGATGGCGCTGCTGCTGATATACGGCCTGATCGTGCAGCGCGGGCTGCGCACCGCGCTGATGATCAAGGACCCCTACTCGAAACTGCTCGCGGGCGGGCTGTCGTTCATGCTCGCGCTGCAGGTCTTCGTGATCGTCGGCGGGGTGACCCGGCTCATCCCGCTCACCGGCATCACCACCCCCTTCCTCTCCCAGGGGGGGTCCTCGCTGGTGGCGAGCTGGATCCTGATCGCGGTGCTGGCGCGGCTGTCCGATACCGCGCGCCGCCCGCCGCCGCGCCCGATTCAGGAGGAGGGGCTGACTCAGGTGGTGTCCGTCAGGTGAACCGAGCGCTCAAGCGGATCTCGATCGCGGTCCTGGTCATGTTCCTGCTCCTCATGATCAACGTGAACTACCTGCAGGGGTTCGAGGCGTCGAGCCTGTCAACCAGGCCCGACAATATCCGTGCGGTCTCGGAGGCCAACCAGTACGAGCGCGGCGACATCGTGACCGCCGACGGCGTGCTGATCGCGGGCACCACGCCGTCCGACGACTTCTACAAGTACCAGCGGTACTACACCGACGGCCCCGTCTACGCGCCGGTCACCGGCTACGACACGATCTACAGCACCAGCGGGGTCGAGGAGGCGGAGGACGCGCTGCTGTCGGGCAACGGATCGCAGCTCGCCTTCCGCAACTTCATCGACATGATCACGAACAAGCCGCAGAAGGGCGCCACGGTCTACCTCACGATCAACTCCAAGGCGCAGCAAGCCGCCTACGAGGGGCTGGCGAAGATCCTCGCGGGCAAGGGCCGGGTCGGCGGCGTGGTCGCGCTCAACCCGGCCACCGGGGCGATCCTCGCGATGGCCTCCTACCCCAGCTACAACCCGAACGTGCTGGCGTCCCACGACGGCACCACGGTGAACAACTACGACGAGGCTCTTCTCCGGGAGAACCCCAGCCCGCTGATCAACAACGCCACCCAGACCACCCTGCCGCCCGGCTCCACGTTCAAGATCGTCACCAGCTCGGCCTGGTTCACCCAGGACACCACGCGCAACACCAGCAGCATGGTCTACTCCCCGCAGGTGCTGACGCTGCCGCAGACCGTCAACAAGCTGCACAACGACGACGGCGAGGTGTGCGGCTCGGCGGGCGCCAACGGCCAGACGACGATCCTGTGGGCGTTCTCGCAATCCTGCGACACCACGTTCGGCAACCTCGGCATCGACCTCGGCGGCCAGACGCTGAACACCATGGCCGAGCGGTTCGGGATGAACGACCCGAACCTGAACATTCCCGGGGTCACGGTGGCACCGAGCCAGTACGTCATCCCTGACAGCCCGCCGCTGGCCGCGTTCTCCGCCATCGGCCAGTTCAGCGACACCGTGACGCCGCTGCAGGAGGCGATGTTCGCCGCCGCGATCGCCGACAACGGCACGCTCATGAAGCCGTACCTCATCCAGCAGGTCACGGCCTCCGACCTGACCGTCGTCCAGGCGACCACGCCGTCCGTGCTGACCCAGCAGGTGGTGAGCCCGGCCATCGCCGGCTACCTCAAGCAGATGATGATCGCGGTGGTGCAGGATCCGCAGGGCACCGCGTTCGCCTACAACGAGGCCAACGAAGGCGGCCTGGAAATCGCGGGTAAGACCGGTACCGCGCAGAACCTGCTCAACGGCTCGAGCCCGAACCCGGACGCGGTCTTCACCGCATTCGCGCCCGCGAACAACCCGAAGATCGCCGTCGGCGTCATGGTTCAAGGCGGTGGATATGGCGCTGCCGCGGCCGCGCCGATCGCCGTCGCGGTCATTCAGGCCTACCTGGCGACACTGGGGATACGGTGAGCGAGTACCTCCTCGACGGCCGGTACGAGCTGGTCGAGCGGATCGCGTCCGGCGGCATGGGCGAGGTCTGGCGCGGCGTCGACCGGGTTCTCGGCCGTCCGGTGGCGGTGAAGCTGCTGTCGGCCGTGCACGCCAACGACGATCTGTTCCGCGCCAGGTTCCGCGCCGAGGCGCGGTACGCGGCGTCGCTGTCCCACCCGGGCATCGCGCGGGTCTTCGACTACGGCGAGTCGAGTCCGCTCGGCGGTCCCTACCTGGTGATGGAGCTGGTGAACGGCGAGCCGCTGTCGGCGATCCTCGAGCGGGTCGGCAGGCTGCCGCCCGAGACGACCCTGGATATCGTCAGCCAGGCGGCCCGCGCGCTCGACGCGGCGCACCAGGCCGGCATCGTGCACAGGGACATCAAGCCGGGGAACCTGCTGATCACGGCCGACGGCACGACGAAGATCACCGACTTCGGCATCGCGAAGGCACGTGAGGCGCAGGCCGCGCAGCTGACCGCGACCGGGATCGTCATGGGCACCGCGCTGTACGTCTCGCCAGAGCAGGCGACCGGCGCGGAGGTCACCGGAGCCTCTGACGTGTACTCGCTTGGCATCGTCGCGTACGAATGCCTGGCCGGCGAGCCGCCGTTCATCGCCGACCAGCCGCTGACGATCGCGATCATGCACAAGCACGACCCGGTGCCGCCGCTGCCCGCGAACGTGCCGAGGCCAGTGTGCGAGCTGGTGTTCGCGATGCTCGCGAAGACTCCCGAGGGCCGCCCCGAGTCCGCGCGGCACGTGGCCGACCGCGCGGACGTGATCCTGGCCGCCCGCGCGGGGTCCGGCGCCGGGGTCGCGACCACCGCCGGGCTGCCCGTGGTGCCCGGCTATCCGACCGCGCCCACGAATCAATTCCATCATTCCGAACGGACAGCCGGTTCCCCCCTCAGCCGGCACCGCCTCGCGGCGGCCGGAGTGGGCGTGGCGGTGTGCGGCGTGGCCGCGATCGTCGCGCTGCTGCTCACGTCCGGCGGCCACCACATGTCGATGACGAGCTCCACCTCGCCGGCCCCGAGCGCCAGCCAGGTGGTGCCCCCGGCTACGGCGTCGGTCCGGACAACACGGGCCGGTAGCACTGCCTCAGGCACTACTCTAGAGACGGCGCCGCAGACGACGGCGGCCGGGTCGCCGACGCCGAGCCGCCCGTCTCCGACGCCAACGCAAGACGCGCCGCCGACGACCGAGGCGCCAACGGCGTCCGCGTCGCAGTCGGCGTCGCCCTCGGTGACGCCGACGACCCCGGCGTCCAGTTCGCCGAGCGTGACTCCGTCTGGGTCTGCCACACCGACGTCGACGGCCACGGATGCGGCGGCAAGCGAGGGATGACAGTTACGATGCAGGGTGGTTTGGAAAAGTGCGAGACGTGACACAGCCCCGGCTGCTCGGTGACCGGTACGAGCTAGAAGGCATCGTCGGGCGGGGCGGCATGGCAGAGGTCTACCGCGCCCGCGACATCCGGCTCGACCGGATCGTCGCGATCAAGACACTCCGCGCCGATCTCGCCAGGGACCAGACCTTCCAGGCACGGTTCCGCCGCGAGGCCCAGTCGGCGGCGTCGCTGAACAACCCGTCGATCGTGGCCGTCTACGACACGGGCGAGGACCTGTCGACCGGCGTGCC
>JASHPP010000819.1 GCA_030038035.1 Trebonia sp. | reverse complement strand
TTCACCGGGATCGGCTCGGTCGACCCGCACAAAGGGGAGGCCGCGGTCGCCGAGGTGGCGCGGATCGCCGCGCTCGGGCTGCGCGGGGTCAAGTTCCACCCGTCGCTGCAGGCCTTCGCCCCCGATGACGAGCGGTTCTGGCCGGTGTTCGCCGCCTGCGAGGAGCACGGCCTGCTCGCGCTGTTCCACACGGGGACTAGCGGGATCGGCGCCCGCCAGCCCGGCGGGCAGGGCATCAGGATCGACTACTCGCATCCGCTCAAGCTCGACGCGGTGGCGGCGGCGCACCCGCGGCTGACCGTGGTGGCCGCCCACTTCGGCTGGCCATGGCACATGGACCTGATCGCGGTCGCGCTGCACAAGACCAACGTCTACATCGACATCTCCGGCTGGTCGCCGAAGCGCATCCCGGCCGACGTCGTCCGCGAGCTCAAGGGGCGGCTGTCCGGGCAGTTCGTGTGGGGCAGCGACTTCCCGTTCCTCACCCCGGAACGCTGCCTGGCCGAACTCGACGAGCTCGGCCTGGCCAGCGGCGCGCTGCTGCACGACAACGCCGCCCGCATCCTCGGGCTGCCGGCGAACCGGGGATGAGGCGCCGTTAGTTCGGGCTGTACGGCTCGCGGCTGAAGTCCGGCGCCGGCCGCGAGGTGGTGGCGCGCAGCATGCCGGTCTCCCTGACCAGCAGGGAGCGTTCGGCTCGCAGCCGGGTCACGGCGTCCGGCGCGGCGAGCAGCGACTGCCGCTCGGGCAGGTCGATGATCACCGCGGCGGCGACGACGTAGGAGAGCAGCAGCGGGTCATCCGGGAGGTCGGCCACGCTGATCACTCCCCCGCCCCGGTCGGCGAGCGCGTTCAGGTACCGGCGGAACGCGGTCTGCACCCGCTGCGTCGCCAGCTGCGCCGCCACTGGGTCGCCCGTTTCTTCGGGGAGCGGCTCGATCTCGCCCTGCAGGTACGGGAGCGACCGGTCCACCCGGAGCAGCCGGAACCGCTGCCGGCCGACCGTCGCCAGGTCGAACCGGCCATCCTCGCGCGGCTTGGCCTGCCGCACCGCCGCGAGGCAGCCGATTTCATAGAGCGCGGTCACCCCGTCTGCGCCGGTCTCCCGCCCCTTGCGGATCGCGACCACCCCGAACTGCCTCGGTTCCGGCTGGTCGAGCAGGTGGTGCACGAGCTGCACGTAGCGCTGCTCGAAGACGTGCAACGGCAGGCGCATCCCGGGAAACAGCACCGTACTCAGCGGGAACAGCGGCAGCATCGCACTCATAGTTGTCGACATTATTCGGCATGGGCGCCGGGGTGAGAAGCGCCGCGCCCGGTAATTTCGTTGCCGCGCCGCCGCGCGGTCCCTAGCCTCGTTGGCCATGACCCGCGTTCCGATCGCGCGCCTGCGGGAGCACATCGGCCAGACCGTCACGATCGCGGGCTGGGCCGCCACCCTCCGCCTGCAGCGCGCCATGCAGTTCGTGCTCGTGCGGGACCACAGCGGCACCGTGCAGGTGACGCACCGGCGCGACGGAACCGCCCTCGAGGCCGAACTCGACGGGCTCACCCCCGAATCCGCCGTCCGCGTGACCGGCCGGGTGGCCGACAACCCGGCCGTGAACCTGGGCGGCCTCGAGCTCATCCCCGAGCGGGTCAGCGTCGAGAACCGCGCCGCCACGCCGCTGCCTGTCGACGACAGGACCGGGCCTGAGGGGCGGCTGGACTGGCGCTTCCTCGACGTGCGCCGCCGCCCCGCCGCGCGGCTTGTGTTCGCGGTGGCGACCAGCGCCGAACGGGCGATGCGCGAGTTCGCCTACGCGGCCGGCTGCACCGAGATGCACACGCCCAAGCTCATGGGCAGCGCGTCGGAGTCCGGCGCCGAGGTGTTCGAGCTCGGCTACTTCGGCCGCCGCGCCTACCTGGCGCAGTCGCCGCAGTTCTACAAGCAGATGGCGATCGCGGCCGGGATCGACCGCGTCTTCGAGATCGGCCCGGTCTTCCGCGCCGAGCCGTCGTTCACCGCCCGGCATGCCACCGAGTTCACCGGCGTCGACGTCGAACTGGCCTGGATCGCCGACGTCGAGGACGTGATGGACTTCGAGGAGCGGATGCTCGCGCACGTGCTCGCCGCGGTCGCCGCCGAGCACGGCGAGCAGATCAGCCAGCTGTGCGGGACGCGGGTGACGGTGCCCGCCGTGCCGTTCCCGCGGATCACGATGGCGCAGGCGCAGGAGATCCTCGGCACGGCCGGCGGCCCGGGGGACCTGGACCCGGCCGGCGAGCGCGCCGTATCGGCGCGGGTCACGGAGCGCACCGGGCACGAGTTCGTCTTCGTCACCAGGTACCCGGCGAGCGTCCGGCCGTTCTACCACATGCGCCCGGCCGGCGAACCGGACCTGACGTGCAGCTTCGACCTGCTGTGGCGGGGCCTGGAGATCACCACGGGCGCGCAGCGCGAGCACAGGTACGACGTCCTGGTCAGGCAGGCCGCGGAGAAAGGGGTGGGCACCGCGCCGATGCGGGACTACCTGAACTGCTTCAGGTACGGCTGCCCGCCGCACGGCGGCCTGGGCCTGGGCCTGGGCAGGCTGCTGATGGCGCTGCTCGGGCTTGACTCCATTCGGGAGGCGACGTTCCTGTTCCGCGGCCCGAACCGGCTGACGCCCTAGCCGGGTGCGCAGCCCGTGGGCCTGGACAGACGGCCGGGATCGTTCGGGATAATGGTCCTTGGCGGGGGCTGGGGCGCGAACTAGGCTCGGTGGCAGTTGAGCCCGGAGCGCGATATGAGCATCAGATGGCAGATCAGCCGGGATCGCGGGGCGGAGCTGGCGGGGCTGGCGGCGCCGCTGGCGCTGACGGCCGTCCTTGTGCCGTTGCGCGCGAGCTTCCCCAACACCGACGCGGCGCTTGCCCTCGTGCTGGTGATCGTCGCGGTCGCGGCGACCGGCAACCGGCTGGCCGGGTTCCTCGCCGCGGTGTCGGCGGCGGTGTGGTTCGACTTCTTCCTCACGATGCCGTACGAGCGGTTCACCATCACCAGCCACACCGACATCGAGACCACCGTCTTGATCCTCGCGGTGGGCGCGGCGGTGACCGAGATCGCGGTGCGCGAACGCCGCTACCACGCGGCCGCCGCCCGCCGGGCCGGTTACCTGGACGGGATCAACGCGGCCGCCCGCGCGGTGGCCACCGGCGGCGAGCCGAGGGCGCTCATCGACCAGGTGTGCGGCCAGCTGACCCGGCTGCTGTCGCTGTCGGCCTGCCGGTATCAGGACGGCCTCGCCGGGATCGGCAGCCCGCCGCGGCTGCTGCGCGACGGCCGGGTGGCGTTCGGCGACGCGATCTGGGACGCCGACCACGAGGGGCTGCCGATGAGCACCGGCACCGAGCTTCTCGTCGAGGCGGGCGGCCTGCTGCAGGGCCGGTTCCTGCTCACTCCCGGCCGGGGCGCGCATCCCACGCGGGAGCAGCGCCTCGTCGCGGTGGCCCTGGCGGACCAGGTCGGCGCCGCGCTGGCCGGGCGCCGGATGGCGGGCCACCGGTAGGGCCCGGCGGCAGGGGTTCAGCCGGCGCCTGGCGCCGCGTCCGGCCGCGCGTCCTGATGTGCGTCCGCGCTGGCGGACATCGCCCGGGCGTGCAGCGCGAGCAGCGCGTCGTAGCGGGCGGTGACGTCGGCCTGGTCGGCCGCCTCGGGGACCGTGCGCAGGTTCACCCGCTGGATCATGGCCGCCTGGTCGAGCAGGACCTGCCAGCGGCCTGCTGGCGCCACCGCCATGATCTTGTAGAGCGCGTCCAGCTGCCTGATCAGCACCGCCGGCATGCCGCCGGCCGCCTGGCGGATCTTCTCGAAGGACCGCTGCACCAGCCGTTCGTAGCTGACCGGGGCGGTGATCAGGCGGATCTCGCCACGCCGGTCGCGGTGGAACACCGGCGGGTACCACGTCACGGCGATCGTGCACAAGCTGTCCCCGAGCCAGTCGATGCACGTCATCGCCGTGAAAGTGTCGTTGACCGCGGGCGAAAGCGCGCGGATGGCGATCTCGGCCAGCTGGTCGAAGCCGAAGGCGATGTCCTGGCTGAGCGTGCGCAGCGGCCCGGTGATGTGCACGCGCTCCAGCCGGCGGCCGATCTTGTCCGCCACCTCGGGGGGCCACACGGTGGCCATCGGGTGCCCGTGCGTCAGGTAGTGCCCGGGGCGGTAGTGCAGCCGGATGACGGCGTCGTATTCGGCCGCTATCCGCACCAGCGTGGCGTGCCGGACGAAGCGCAGGTAACCGCCGACAGGAGCGGTGACGACCTTGCCTGCCCGGTCGAGCCGGGCCCGCAGGACGTCAAGCGCGGGGCCGTTGACGAGGCCGGCGTCCCCGGCGGCCCCGGCGGTCTCGGCGTACCTGGCGGGCCCGGCGGTCTCGGCCTTGAGCGCGCCGGCCAGGTCGCGGGCGATGCTGGCGATGACCTCGGGCAGCTGGATGGAGGTCGCGACGTGGTGGATGAAGTAGATGAGCACGCCAAGGTCGATCGCGGTGAGCGCGAGCGCCACGGTCACCGACAGGTGCGGCACGAACGTGGTGCCGATCGAGATGAGCACGAGCACCGCGTAGAAGAACGTCGCGACGAACGTCCCGAGCGTCAGCTGCGTGCCCCGGTCCCTGATGAACGTGCGCAGCATCCGCGGACCGAACTGGGTCGAGGCGAGCGTCAGCGTCACCAGGATGATCGAGAACACGACGCCGACGACCGTGATGATCGCCGCGGCGAGCGCCGCGAGGATCTGCCGTGCGGCGTCGGGTGAGCCGCTGATCACCCAGGACGGCAGGCTGATCTCGCCGTGGAGGGCGGCCCGGTCGATGCTCAGCGTCACGACGAACAGCACGACCGCCGCCACGCTCTCGACCGCCGGGATCAGCCACAGGTTCGTGCGGAGCGTCTCCTCACGCCAGTCCGACTCGGCGAGGAACTGCCTGAGCCCCATGGTCATTGCCTGCCTAGTCCCGGTCGAAGCTGTGCCGACCAGACTTCCCGGCTCACCTGCAGGCAAGGATATCCGGCCAGAGGTCCCAGGTGTTGACGCGGCCCCGGCCGTTCGGCCTACGATGCCGGCTGGCGCGGTAGCGTCGAGGCCTGTGGCCTGTGAAGTGCGCACCGAGCGAGCCAGCGCGTGTTAGCGTCCCTGATGGCGGATTACTGGCTTGCGTGGACTAGACCCCGCATCGGCACGCGGCTGCCGCCCGGAGTGGCTTACAGCGAGGAGGGGTTTTATGCGCCTGCGGAAGAGGACCGCGTTCGTCGCCAGCGCCAGCGCCCTAGTCGCCGGGCTCGGCGCACTGGCGGCCCTGAGCGTGCCGGCCGCCGCGCAGCCGCCTGCCGCAGCGCCGGCGGCGCCATGGCAGGCGACGGTCGTCATCAAGCCAGGGGTGGTGCGCATGGGGGACGCCGCCGGGCAGCCGCAGACGACGGCACAGTGCGAGAAGGCTTATCACATCGCGTGCTACGAGCCGGCGCAGATCCAGCAGGCCTACAACCTGCCGCCGCTGTACGACAAGGGGATAGACGGCGCGGGCACGACGATCGTGATCGTCGATTCGTTCGGGTCGCCGACGATCGCGCATGATCTGGGGGTCTTTGACAAGCAGTTCGGCTTGCCGGCCCCGCCATCGCTCCGGATCATCACGCCGGCCGGCGCGGTCCCGCGCTACAACCCGAAAAACAGCGACATGGTCGGCTGGGCCGGGGAAACCACGCTGGACGTTGAGTACGCCCACACGATCGCCCCGGACGCCAGCATCCTGCTCGTCGAGACTCCGGTGTCGGAGACCGAGGGCGTGACCGGCTTCCCGCAGATCGTGAAGGCGGAAGAGTACGTGATCAACCACAAGCTCGGCGACGTGATCAGCCAGAGCTTCAGCGCGACCGAGGAGACATTCCCGTCGAAGGCGTCCCTCATGGCCCTGCGCGGCGCGTACACCGACGCGTACAGCCACCACGTGACCGTTCTCGCGGCCGCTGGCGACAGCGGCGTGGCGGACGTTGGTCTCAACGAGACGACGTACTACCTGTACCCCGTCACGTCCTGGCCGGACAGCGATCCGCTCGTGACCGGCGTGGGCGGCACCCAGCTGCACCTGAACGCGAAGGGTGAGCACACCTCGCCGGACACCGTCTGGAACGACACCTACAACGTGCCGACCCAGCGCCTCATCTTCGGCAACAAGGGGCCAAACCCGCTGGCAGGCGGCGGCGGGAAGTCCATCTTCTTCACCCGCCCGGCGTACCAGGACAGCGTTAGCAGCGTCGTGGGGAGCAGGCGCGGTGTGCCTGACATCTCGATGAGCGCGGCCTGCAACGGGTCCGTCGACACGTACCAGAGTTTCGGCGGGCAGAAGGCGGGCTGGTACCCGGTGTGCGGCACGAGCGAGGCCACCCCGCTCTTCGCGGGGATCGTGGCACTCGCGGACCAGTTCGCGGGTCATCCGCTCGGGCTGATCAACCCGGCCCTGTACGAGATGTCGGCGCGGCAGCTCCCCGGAATCGTGGACGTTACCTCGGGAAACAACACGGTCTCGTTCACGCAGAACCACCACCTGTACACGATCCATGGTTTCACCGCCCGGCACGGTTACAGCCTGGCGGCGGGACTCGGCACGGTAAACGGGGCGTTGTTCGTCCCCGAACTAGCGTCCCTCGCCGGCTAACGCCGCTAATGACCGGAAGCAGCGGGGCGATCGTGCGGCGCCTGGCGCAGCCGTGCCAGACGCCCGCGCTGTAGGCGGCGTCGTCGAGCAGCCTGGCCGCCACGTAGCGGGCGGGGTCGAGCGGCGGGCGGCGGGCGGCCCAGTCGAGCAGCGGCGGGGCGAGGATCAGCGCGGCCACCGGGACCCGCAGCCTCGGCAGGGCGATCGCCGCCGGGATGGCCAGCGGCCACCAGGTGCGC
>JASHPP010000818.1 GCA_030038035.1 Trebonia sp. | reverse complement strand
AACTGCTTGAGCTGCTTGGCCTTGATCACGTCCTGGTACGTGATGACGTCGCGGCCCTCCCTGATCGCGATGATCAGGGCCTCGTTGACGAGGTCCTTGATGCTGGCGCCCGTCGAGTACGGGGTGATGGTGGCGAGCTTGTCGATCTGCTGGGGGGTCAGCTCGTGCTGCACCTTGGCGAAGTAGCCCTCGTATGTCCGGATCCGGCCGGCCTTGGACGGATAGCCGACCCGGTAGATGCGGTCGATGCGGCCCGGCCGCAGCAGCGCCTCGTCCAGTGCGGATGGCATGTTGGTCGCCATCATCACCAGGATGCGGTAGTGCGGCGGCGGCTTCGGCCGCATGCCCAGGGCGCGCCGGACCACCCGGTTGACAAAGCCGCGCGGCTTCTTCAGCCCGGACAGCTCGGCGAGCAGGGCCTGCAGCGTGCCCATGCCGCCGCCCATGCCGCCGCCGTTCAGCCCGGCCCCGATGATCTGCGGATACCGCCGGGCGCGGGTCCCGGATTCGGGGTCGGTCAGACCGGAGGCCATCGCCTCGCGCATGAGCCGCATCTGCGTGTCGCTGGACAGGTAAGAGAATCCGTTGCAGCTGTCCCGGGCGAACGCGGGTGTCGAGGTCCCGCCGCCCCCGCCCGGGACACCCTGCGTGATCATGCCGCGGTTGCCGAGTGAGTCCGCCTCGTCGAAGAAGACGATCACGCCGCCGTACCGCAGGGCGAGCTTGCGCAGCTTGCGGAACAGCCCCTTCACCTTCAGGATGCCGACGCCGAAGAACATGTTGATGAACGCACCCGGGTCGACGAAGACGTACGGCTTGCCGGTCTCGCCGGCGACCGCCTCGGCCATCAGCGTCTTACCGGTGCCCGGCGGACCCCAGAGCAGGATGCCGCCCGGTACATAGCCGCCGCGGTCCTCCACCACTTCCGGGTTCTCCAGGAAGATGATGTTCTCCTTCACCCGCTCAAGGACGTGGTCCTGGCCCCAGACATCGGAGAACCTGGTCTTGATGTCGTCCGGGTAGTAGACGTCCACGCCGCCCCGGGACAGGAACCAGAACAGCAGCGCGAACTGGGCGACTACGAAGATGAGGTAGAACGCGATCTGGATCACGAACGGTATCTCGTGCCAGATGATGCCGGGCAGCGAGGCGAGCGCCAGCGCCGGCGGGGAGTGGATGATCTTGCCGGTGACGATCGCGACGACGACGACCAGGAGCACCCAGAAGAGCGCCCTGCCGAGCCGGAACCGGGTCCAGTCCGAGAACCTGCGGTGGTTCGTCCGTTGCAGCCCGCCCCAGACCCTGTTGAGCCAGAACTGGTTGTACGCGGCCGAGTGCTCGCAGATCAGGAGGTGGACCTGGTGCACGACCTCGAGGCCGGCCAGGACGAACACCCACCAGCCCACGCGCGCCTCGATGCGGCAGGCGTCGAGGAACCCGATGAGCGGGTTGTCGCCCATGACCGTGAAGGTGAGGAGCAGCCAGATGATGGCCAGCAGCACCAGCCACCGGATCCGGTCCCAGACGGGAAGCGGCCGGCGGGTCAGGATGTCCCCCTCTCGCGGGCGTCCGCCTTCGTAGCCGAGTGCCTGCCCTGGCCGTTGGGCCTTCTTCATGTCGGGCTCCCAACGGTAAATGACGTCATAATGGTGTTTATGTCGTTTTCATTCTGGGCGTAACAAGCGTTGGTGCAGTGCACCATGAGGAAGTAAACGACAGTCTGATCGGCGTTGGTCAGCACGTCTTCGTCGAATGTATCTGAGATCCCCCCGGGGTACGTGTACTGGAACGTCTCCCTGACTCCGTGCACGCCCTGGTTGGCGGTGATCGTCTCGTCCCGCAGCGACTTGAAGTCGGTGAGCGGGAAGCCGTCCTCGTCGTCCTGCTCCCGCGTGCTCGAGGTCACCGGGAGCATGAAGTCGCGCAGCATGTTGTAGGACAGCTCGTTGCTCGCCGTCGACGAAAGCTGCCCGACCTCCGCGAACACGAAGGGCTCGGTGACGTCCCCCGCGAGGAAGTGGCTGGCCGACGGGTCGCTCTCGGCGTCGAACGCGGTGGACCAGATGCCAACCCCCGAGCCCCCCGCCGCCGCCAGCGCCTGGTTGAGCGACTGCTGGGATATCTGATGCCAGCCGTAAGGCACCTTGTAGTACGTCCCCGCCGCTGAGTCCGCCACGTAGGTGTACTGCGGGGCGCCACAGGCACTGAGCCCAACCGAGCTGAGGATGACCACGAGGAGGGGCACCAACCCCCTGACGAGGCCTCTTGTTGGACGGAAGGCCTTGTTCGCCAAAGGGGAGACCTCCACGATTTGTCGTCTGCAGACAAGTATGCCGCTTCATTTCGATTTGGTATAGGCGGTCAAGGCACCGAACGGACACGGGTGACTGTCACGACTGCGCCGACTGTCACCACGCCGGCCAGCGCGAACAGGGCCGGGTAGCTGTTCATTAGTCCGAGTACTACCCCGGCGAGCAGCGGAGCCACCACGAGAGGCAGGCTATAGGCGATATTGATGATCCCCAAGTCCTTGGCGCGGTCCGCCGCGGCGGGGAGCACCTGGGTGAGCAGCGCGGGAGCTGCCGCCCAGTAGGTGCCGAAACCGAAGCCGAGCAGCGGCGCCGCCACCAGGGCCATGCTCCAGGTGGGCGATACGGCCAGTATCACCGCGGCGGTCGCCATGATCGCCGCGGACCCGATGACGAACGGCTTGCGCTTTCCCGACCGGTCCGACGCCGTCCCGCACACCGCGCCGGCGATCAGCAGCGCGACCGCGTACAGCGCCATCAGGATCAGCAGGCCGGCCTGCGGATCGTGGTAGTGCACGCGGTCGTTCAGGAAGTACAGCAGGTACAAGGTGCCGAGGTCGTTGCCGAGGTTCACCATGAAGTGCGTCCCCCACGCCCAGCCGAAGTCCGGATGCTGCCGCGGTGACACCCACAGCCGCCGCAGTGCCGTGCGCACCGGGACACGCGGCTTGAACTCCCTGGGCAGCGGCTCGTCCGGGGTGCGCGCCACGAACAGCACCGCGCCCGCGACAACGATCGCGGCGCAGGTCGCGTAGCCCGCCGACATCCTTGTCACGATCACGATCACGATCAGCGCGCCGAGCACGGTGCCCAGCATCTGGCTGATCCCGATGAGGCCGCCGAGCGTGCCGCGCTGTGTCGCGGGCACCCGGTCTGGCAGCGCCGCGGTGAGCGTGGCGAGCATGCCGCCGAGCCCTAGTTCCGCGATGAACCAGCCGATCGCCATCACCGCGACGGATGGGGCAGCGGCGACCACGAGGATGCCCGCGGCGCCGGTGAGCGCGCACGCCACCGTCCACGGATGACGGCGCCCACGGGATGAGGTCGTCCGGTCCGACAGCGCGCCGACGACCGGGTTGGCGAGCAGCGAGGCGAGCGCCCCGACGCCCATCACCACAGAAAGCAGCACGGCGTCGCCCCCGCTCGGCACGGCGCTGCTGCTGGCCAGATGCTGGTGGAGCGAGGCGACCTGCTCGGGCAGCAGCACCTGAATCGGCGCGTAGATCGCCAGCCACAGGCCGATGTTGGCCAGGAACAGCAGCGTTATCCAGCCGGCCCGCACCGGCTGCGTGGGCTCGGCGAGGGCGGTTGGCAGCGCGGTTTCGGTCCCCGCCGCGATCGCTTCATCCAAAGCACTGTCCTTCCCCGCGGTAGGTGGGCACGGCAACAGGCTCCGCCCGCTCATGACCCTCGTTGATCAGGTGGTATTCGGTGAACCGCTCCGCGAGTTCGCCGGCCTTGGCGTGCCGCAGCCAGACCCGGTCGCCCACGCCCAGCCGGCCGGCCGCCGCACCGCGCACCGGAGTCTGTACCTCGCCGGCGCCCTCGGTGCGGGTAAGGCGCAGGCCCGCGGGCCGGAACGGCGACGGCAGCCGGTCCGGGGTCCCGGTTCCCGACGCGACGTAACCGCCGCTGAACAAGGTGGCTACGCCAGGTCCCGGCCGGCGAACCACCGGCAGCGCGTACAACACGGCGGGCCTTGGCCGGAACGCGCGGTACGCGTCGAACAGCGTGGGTCCGACCAGGCCCGATCCAGCCGCCAGCTCGGTGACCGACTTGTCGCCCGAGGTGGACTCAAGCGACCCGGTGCCGCCCCCGTTGACGAACTCGAGCGCGGTCAGGCCCCGGATGCGGCGGACAGTTTCCGCACGCCGCTGCCGCAGCTCCACTGCCGAGCGCGCCTGGATCAGGCGGAGCACCGCCGCCCGCACCGGGTGGCCTGGCGGCGCGTCGCCAAGGCCGGCGATCTGGCCCTCGTAGCCCATGACGCCGACGAGCGAGAACCCGGGCCTGGCGAGGATCGTCTCGGCGAACCGCGCCGCCTGCGCGGGGGTGTGCAGGGGAGACCGCAGCGTCCCGATGTGCGGCCCGCGTGCCAGCGGCCGCCAGGACACGTCGAGTTCCAGGCAGACCCTGATCTCCGGGTGGCCTGCGCCGAGGGCGGCGTCGATGAGGTCGAGGTGGGCGACGGAGTCGACGGTCACCGTGATGTGCGCGCGTGCGGCGGCATCCGCGGCCAGCGCGCGCAGCGCCCCCCGGTCCGCGGTCGGGTAGGCGACAAGCAGGTCATCGCCGCTCGCCGTCGCGTGCAGCCACAGCGCCTCGGCCAGCGAATAGCACATCACCCCCCGGTATCCCGGCCTGGCCAGGGCGCGTTCGATCAGGTACCTGCACCGCAGCGACTTGCTGGCCACGCGGATGGGCACGCCGCCTGCCCGGCGTACCAGGTCCGCGGCGTTGGCGTCGAAGGCCGCCAGGTCGACGACGGCGAACGGCGGGTCCAGGTGAGCGGTCGCCCGCTCATGCAGATCGTGGCCCCCGCCCGGCCTTGCGAGAGTGCCCGACATGCTGAAACACTAACCGGTCGGCGGGACAACCAGACACCCTCAGGGAACACCCGGACAAATGACTTGGCGTAACTGGGCGGGCACGGTGTCGGCGGACCCGGCCCGGCGCTACCTGCCGCGGACCGTGGCGGCGATCGCCGACGCGGTCCGGGAGGCGGCGCTGGCCGGGCTGACCGTGCGGGCCCTCGGCAGCGGGCACTCGTTCACCCCGGCGGCGGCCACCTCGGGCGCCGCGCTTGATCTTTCCTCCTGGACCGGCGTCGTGGCCGCGGACGTGAACTCCGGGCTGGTCACCGTGCGCTCTGGCACCTCGCTGCGCGCACTCAACGCCGCGCTTGACATGCTCGGCCTGGCGATGGCGAACCTGGGCGACATCGACGCGCAGACGATCGCGGGGGCGATCTCGACCGGCACGCACGGCACCGGAGCCCGGCTCGGCGGACTCGCTGCCCAGGTCGCGGCCCTCGAGCTCGTGCTCGCCGACGGGTCCGTGGTGTCCTGCTCGGCGCGGGAGCGGCCGGACCTGTTCACCGCGGCACGGGTCAGTCTCGGCGCGCTCGGCGTGATCTCCACGGTGACGCTGGCCTGCGTCCCGGCGTTCACGCTGGCGGCCGAGGAGGGCCCGCTGCCGCTGGCCGAGGTCACGGCGCGGTTCGACGAGTTCGCGGCGAACAGCGACCACTTCGAGTTCTACTGGTTCCCCTACGGCCGCAACGCGCTCGTCAAGCGGAATAATAGGATCGCCGCAGGCCCGGACGCGAAGCCCATCCCTCCCGCCATGCCCGACTGGCGGCGGTTCTGGGAGTACGAGGTGATGGAGAACGCGGCGTTCGGCGCGCTGTGCCGGACCGGGCGCGCGGTGCCCCGGCTGATCAAGCCGCTGAACCGGCTCGCCGCCGCCACGCTCTCCAAGCGCGCGTACTCCGCCCCCTCGCACCAGGTATTCGTGACTCCGCGCCGGGTCCGGTTCGTCGAGTCGGAGTACGCGGTGCCCCGCGAGTCCGTGCTCGACATCCTCGCCGAACTGCGCGCCGAACTGCCGCGCCTGGCCGGCCCCGTGATGTTCCCCGTCGAGGTGCGGGTGGCGGCCGCCGACGACATCTGGCTGTCCACGGCCTACGGCCGGGACAGCGCCTACATCGCGATCCACCAGTACGCCGGGCTGCCGTACCAGGAGTACTTCCGGCTGTTCGAGTCGATCACCGCGAGTGTCGGCGGCCGCCCGCACTGGGGGAAGATGCACACTCTGCACGCCGAACGCCTCGCCGTGCTGTACCCGCGATTCGCCGACTTCCTCCGGGTCCGCGATGAGACGGACCCGGATCGCCGGTTCGCGAACCCCTACCTGGATCAGGTCCTCGGCCCCTGACCGGTCAGGGGCCGTACTTGAGGATCGCGCCGTAATAGCTGCCGGTGCTCGCGGGGCTGAGGCTGATCGCCCACAGCGAGCGCGTCCCCGGAATCCAGGTCAGGGATGCCCCCGACTGCGGGATCACGCCGGGGAGCGAGCCGTAGTCGGTCCAGTGGCCGCCGGTCAGGTGGTAGACCAGCCAGAATCCGCTGAAATTGAGGTCGGTGCCCGCCACCCACAGCCCGCCGTGCCCGTCAGGCACCAGGGACCCGAGCAGGTCGACCGGGCTGCTGGCGACGGTATGCCAGGCCTTGCCGGTCCAGTGCATCATCACATCGTCCGGGACGGGGGTCGACGAGAGCGATATCGACCGGACCAGCCAGGCGTTCTGCGGTCCGACCGCGGTCATGTACGAGTAGTAGAGGGTGGCGCCCGCCGGCAGCGGCGGCGGCGCGGGGAGGGCGACGGTCTCCCACGTTTTTCCGTTCCAGTGCATCGCGAAGCCGAGGCTCGGTCCGAGTGCCCAGATGTCGTCGGGCCCGGCCGCGCTCACGTCGGCGGCTGGCTCGGGCAGCTTCACCTTCGCCCAGGTGCGGCCGTTGTAGCGGGCCGCGTAGTCGCCGGTCCCGAAGACCCACACGTCGTCCGGGCTGAACGCGGCGGCGCCGGTGGGCCGCGACACCCACGAGGGGAGCGCCTGGACCAGCCACTTTGTCCCGGTCCAGCGCAGCGCCTTGCCGCTTCCGTCGAACAGCCAGAGATTGCCTGCCGAGCTCGCGCTCATGAAGCCCGTGGCCGCCGCGGAGTTCACGTAGCCGTCGAGCTTCGCCGGCAGCGGCACCGGCTGCCAGGCCTTGCCCGTCCAGCGCTCCACGGCCGTCAGCCCCTGCGCCGTCCAGATGGACCACGCGTCTGTCGCCGAGCTCGCCGTGAGCAGGCCATACACCGTGCTTTTGGCTGGTCCGATCGTCTTGACCACCCGCCAGCCGGGCGTCGCCGCCGACGCCGCGGCCGCGGCCGGCCGCCCGAGGCTAGCCGGAGCCGCGGACGCGGACGCGGTCATGGTCAGCAGGGCCGCGGTGGCGGCGAGCGTGAATCCGTGGCGGGTGTACCGGCCGGCGCGCATGGCAGCTCCGCGAGTCAGGGGCCGTACTTGAGGATCGCGCCGTAGTAGCTGCCGGGGCTCGCGGCGTTGAGCCCCTGGTCGGCCGCCCACAGCGAGCGCGTCCCCGGAATCCAGGTCAGGTATGGCTGCGCCTGCGGGATCACGCCGGGGAGCGTGCCGTAGTCGGTCCAGTGGCCGCCGGTCAGGTGGTAGACCAGCCAGAATCCGCTGGGGTTGAGGTCGATGCCCGCCACCCACAGACCGCCGTGCCCGTCTGGCACCAGCGACCCGGCGAAGTCGACGGGGCTCACCACGGTAAGCCATGCCCTGCCGTTCCAGTGCAGCATGGCCGTGTCGGGAACAGGGCTGGACGAGAGCGTGATCGTCTGGACCAGCCAGGCGTCCTGCGGTCCGACCGCCGTAATGTCCGAGTACGAAAGAGTGGCGCCCGACGGCAGCGGCGGCAGCGGTACGCGGACCGTTGCCCAGTTCGTGCCGTTCCAGTGCATGACGAAGCCGAGGCTCGGTCCGAGTGCCCAGATGTCGTCGGGCCCGGCCGCGCTCACGTCGGCGGCTGGCTCGGGCAGCTTTACCTTCGCCCAGGTGCGGCCGTTGTAGCGGGCCGCGTAGGCGGTGGTCCCGAAGACCCACACGTCGCCCGGGCTGAACGCGGCGGCGCCGGTGGGCCGCGACACCCACGAGGGGAGCGCCTGGACCAGCCACTTCGTCCCGGTCCAGCGCAGCGCCTTGCCGCTGCCGTCGAACAGCCAGAGATTGCCCGCCGAGCTCGCGCTCATGAAGCCCGTGGCCGCCGCGGAGTTCACGTAGCCGTCGAGCTTCGCCGGCAGCGGCACCCGCTGCCAGGCCTTGCCCGTCCAGCGCTCCACGACCGTCAGCCCCTGCGCCGTCCAGATAGACCAGGCGTCCGTGGCCGAGCCGGCCGTGAGCAGGCCGGACACGCTGCCTTTGGCGGGCCCGATCGTCTTGACCACCCGCCAGCCGGGCGCCGCGGCGGCCGTCCCGGCCGGCCGCTGGAGGCTAGCCGGCGTGGCCGCGGTCGCGGACGCGTACGCGGTCATGGTCAGCAGGGCCGCGGTGGCGGCGAGCGTGAATCCGTGGCGGGTGTACCGGTCGGCGCGCATGGCAGCTCCGCGAATCCAGCGATCTCAGGCCGGGATCGTCTTACCCCTTGGACGCCCTGGGGGGCTTCCCGGTTTCCCCGGTGAACCGCCGGTACGGACATTACGTTACGTATCTATAATTATCCGTTAAGTAACTTCATGAGCACGGTGGCGGATGGCGGTCAGCGGGTCGGGCAGGGTCCTCGGGCCGGCCTGCCCGGCGCTGACGCGACTGACGGGCATCAGCGCGTTCCGCATCACCGAGATCCCGCGCCGCCATGACGCCGCCGCGCCGGACTCTGGCCGGCGCGACGAGACCGATGCGGGCAGGCCGCAGCGGGTGGCGGCGCTGGCAGCCGCCTACCATGCCGGAATCCACACCCGCGGCATCGTTGCGTTCGGGTGGGTCAGGACGGCGCCGGGCGGGGCGGTGCACGTCATCGCCGCGGGCAGTGAGCTGGCCGGAAGCGAGCGGGCCGTATGCGCTGGCAGCGGCATTGACGGCGAGGGCGAGGGCGACGGCGTGCTCTTGTCGCTGCCGGGCGGCGCGCGCGCAGCGGTCCTGCGACCGGGCGCGCTGGCCGAGTTGCTCGGCCGTGTCCCCTGCTGGCGGGAGATCGCCGGCATCAGTGACGGGCTGCTCGCGCCCGCCGACGTTTCCCGGCCGCGGGCCGCGAGCGACGCCGCGCCGTCACTGGACGAGGGGCTGCTCGCGAGCTGGACCGGGCCGTTCGGTTGGGTCGTGGTAGCCGAGCCCCTGCCGCCGGAGGCGCTGCGCTCGCTGGCCGGCGAGGTGGCCGTGCGCCAGCGCCTGGCCGAGGCGGCGGCGGACCGGTTCCCCGAGCAGGCGGTCCAGGCGCGGCGCCTCAAGGAGCGTCACGCCGAACTGCACCGGGGCGTCTCTTCCGGGTTCTGGCACATTCAGCTGCTCGCCGGCGGGTCCGATGAAGCCCGCGCGGCGCGCGTGGCCGGCCTGGTCTGCGCATCCGCTCAGCTGGACGGGCTGCCGTACGCGCTGAGCCCCGCGCCGTCGCGCGAGCCCGCGCCAGGCGGCG
>JASHPP010000131.1 GCA_030038035.1 Trebonia sp. | reverse complement strand
ACCAGCGCGATCGCCCGCTCCGGAGCGGGGGCGTACCGGCCGACGTGGGCGCGGCCGCCGTCGGCGATCCAGTCGGCGGTGAAGGCGCCGGCAGGCGTGGCGACCACGCCGGCCTCGGCCAGGGCGCGGGCGATGTGCGGCCTGCCGACGACCGCGCCGTCCGCGATCGCGGTGACCTGCTCCCAGGTGACGGGGGCGCCGAGCTCCCTGAGCTTGCCGACCATCGCCATGGCGCGGTGGATCCTGTCGTCCCTGATGAGCTCCATCTCCGCGCCGAGCGCGGTGTCGTCAGGGTCGAACAGGTAGGCGAGCATGTGCATGCTGCGGTCGTCGAGCAGACACGACAGCTCGGCGCCAGGGATCAGGGTCAGGCCGGGCGGGAGCGCCTCGATGGCCTGCGCGAGGCCGGCGGTGGTGTCGTGGTCGGTGAGCGCCACGACGTCCAGGTGTGCCGCCGCCGCACGGCGGACCACCTCGGCCGGCGGGTCGGTGCCGTCCGAGGCGCTGCTGTGGACGTGCAGGTCGATGCGCACGGCGGACATCGTACAAGCCGCATCCGCGCGGGGCGCGCGCGTCAGCCGGGCAGCCGCGGGGACAGCGCGCCGAACGGCAGGTCCAGGTCCTGTCCGGGGTGCCGGAGGTCGCGCAGCTGCAGCGGCTCGAGCAGCATCACCCCGGCGGTGTCCGGCCAGAGCAGCACCCACAGCCAGCTGCCCGCCACCTCGCCGGCGAACACGGCGGCGTCGTTGGACTCGACGTGCCACAGCGGGGCCTCATGGTTGGCCACCCGGACGGTGGCGTACGGCTGGCCTGTCGCGAAGCCGTCACCCGGGTCCGGCCCGGGCAGGCCGGCCAGGCCAGCGCCGAGGCCCACGCCGGGCTCTTCGGCGACGACGAGCAGGTCGGCGGGGCCGCCGAGCGGGTTCGGGCCGGACAGCGCGACGGCGAAGCCCCTGGCGCCGCTGCGTTCATCGCCCGCCCCGGCGAAACCGCTGACCAGCCAGCCCTGCGGCAGCGGCCACGGCACCAGGACCGCGACCCTCGCGTTCTTGAGCAGGCTGTCAAGCCCGTCGCGCGTCGGCCTGCGCACCGTCAGGGGGTCGATCTCCCCGTGCACGTCACAGCGCCATGCACTCGACCAAGCCGTCGGCGCATGCGCTGGACTGCCGCAACGCGGGCACACCGCTCTCCCCACCACGCTAGGCGCATATCTACCCTTAGCGTCATGACCACACACGTGACCGATTGCGTCGGCGCCGTCATCATGGACGAGGCGGGGCGGCTGCTGCTGATAAAGCGCGGGCACGAGCCGGGTAAGGGGCTGTGGTCGATACCGGGCGGGCGGGTCGAGGCGGGCGAGTCGGACGCCGACGCACTAGTCCGCGAGGTCCGCGAGGAGACCGGGCTGGCCGTGGCGCCCGGGCGGCTGATCGGGCGGGTGCGCCGCCCTGCGGGCGTGGCCGGCGGCGAATTCGACATCCGCGACTACGCGGCGGAGGTGACCGGGGGGATGCTCGTCCCCGGGGATGACGCCGACGACGCGACGTGGGCAGCCCCAGCAGACCTGGACGGCCTTCCGCTGACCGACGGGCTGCTCGCGGCCCTGCGGTCGTGGGGCGTGGTGGGCGCGGGCTAAGTACCCGGGCGGGGCAGGCCGGCGGCTTCGCCCTTGGCGGCGATCATCAGCGCCATCTTGCGGGACGCCTCGTCGATCATCTCGCCGTCGAGCATGACCGCGCCGCGCCGGTCGGCCGAGGTCGCGCGGTCGTAGGCGGCCAGGATCCGCACCGCGCGCGCGTAGTCGGCGGCCGGCGGGGTGAAGACCTCGTTGACCACCGCTATCTGCGCCGGGTGCAGCACCCACTTGCCGTCGTAGCCAAGCGCGGCGGCGCTGGCCGCCGCCGCGCGCAGCCCGTCGGTGTCCTGAATCCGCGCGTAGGGCCCGTCGATCGCCTGCAGGCCGGCCGCCCGCGCGGCGACCAGCATCCGCATGAGCGGGTAGTGGTACGCGTCGAACGGGTAGCCCTCCGGCTGGCCGCCCACGGTGAGCGAGCGCATCCCGACGCTGGCCGTGAAGTCCGCGGGGCCGAAGACGAGCGACACGAGCCGCGGCGACGCGGCGGCGATCGCCTCGGCCGCCGCCAGCCCGGCGGCGTCCTCGATCTGCGCCTGGATGCCGATCCCGCCCGGCGTGAGGCCGGCCGCCTGCTCCGCCTGGCCGAGCAGCAGGTCGAGCCAGGTGACCGCGGCGGGCGAGCTGACCTTCGGCAAGACGAGGGAGCCGACGGCGCCGGGGGCGCCCTCGACCACGGCGATCACGTCCCGATAGGCCCACGGGGTCGTCACGCCGTTCACCCGGACCGCGACCAGGCGACCTTGCCAGCCGCCTTCGCGCAGCGCCCGGACCGCGAGCGCGCGCGCATCGTCCTTGGCGCCTGGCGCGACCGAGTCCTCGAGGTCAAGCATCACCTCGTCGGCGGCCAGGTCCCGCGCCCTGGCAAGGAATCGCTCGCTGCTGGCCGGCACCGACAGGCACGTCCTGCGCGCCCGGTACGGACTGTCCACCGCGCCACCCTACCGTTCTGGCTGAACTGGCCCGGTCGGCAGCGGATGAATGTTGCATCGAGCCGGCTATAGCCGGCTGAATATGAGCGTGAGGGCTTCACAGTTCAGCGGATCGAACCGAGCAGCACAGGGAACCCGGCACTTGGTGTCGTGTGGCGCGCGCGCCATCTGGCGCCATCCGCCCAGGCGTCCTGGGAGCTCACGGCCTGCCCGCGTGCCGGGGACGCGCCATCGCGCACGTCACCGGCACGTAGCATGAAGACATGAACTCCCCGCTGCCCACGACCGAGCAGGTGACGACGGCGCTAGCCGGCGTCAAGGACCCAGAGATCGGCCGCCCGATCACCGAACTCGGCATGGTCAAGTCCGTCGCGGTCGCAGCCGACGGGGTCGTCCGGGTGGGCGTCTACCTGACCGTGGCCGGCTGCCCGATGCGCGACACCATCACGTCCCGCGTTACGGACGCGGTGTCGGCGCTGCCCGGCGTCTCCGGCGTCCGCGTCGAACTCGACGTGATGAGCGAGGAACAGCGGAAGGCGTTGCAGGGCCAGCTGCGCGGCGGCCGGGAGGAACCGGTGATCCCGTTCGCCCAGCCCTCATCGCTCACCACCGTGTACGCGGTCGCCAGCGGCAAGGGCGGCGTCGGCAAGTCCTCGGTCACCGTGAACCTGGCGGCGGCAATGGCCGCGGCCGGTCACAAGGTCGGCGTCATCGACGCCGACATTTACGGACATTCAGTACCGCGCATGCTCGGCGTCACCGGCCGTCCCACCCCTGTCGAGAACATGATCATGCCGCCGTCGGCATACGACGTGAAGGTGATCTCGATGGGCATGTTCACCAAGGGGAACACGCCCATCGTCTGGCGCGGGCCGATGCTGCACCGGGCGATGCAGCAGTTCCTCGCCGACGTCTTCTGGGGCGATCTGGACTACCTGCTGCTCGACCTGCCGCCGGGCACCGGCGATGTCGCCATCTCGCTCGCCCAGTTGCTGCCCAACGCCGAGCTGCTCCTGGTGACCACGCCGCAGCTCGCCGCCGCCGAGGTCGCCGAACGGGCCGGGGCGCTCGTCACGCAGACCCGGCAGCGCATCACCGGTGTGATCGAGAACATGTCCTATCTCGTCTGCCCGCACTGCGGAGAGCAGACGGAAGTGTTCGGCTCCGGCGGCGGCGAGGCGGTCGCGACCGCGCTTACCCAGGTGACAGGGACGACCGTGCCGCTGCTCGGCCAGGTGCCCATCGACACGCGGCTGCGCGAGGGCGGCGACAACGGCATTCCGCTGGTACTCGGCGACCCGTCGGCACCCGCCGCCCTGCAGCTCGTCAAGGTCGCCGAATCACTGGCCAGCCGCGGTCGCGGCCTCGCCGGCCGCATGCTGAGCCTGAGCCCCCGCTAACGCCGCTGGCGCCGCTGGCGCCGCTCAGGTCGCCTCGACGTCGAACGGCGGGTCTTCACCCTCGGGCAGGACCGGGCGCGCGCCGCTGGCCGCGCTGGCGGAGCCCATCGTCGCGATTCCCCCCGCGGCCGCACCGTCCATGCCCGCGCCGCTCAGCCGGGTCCCCGCGGGGGCGGGCGTCGGCACCGGCTCATCAAGCAGGTGCTTTTGCACAAACCGGCGCGGGTTCAGGTCCTCGAAGTCGAAGTCCTGGAACTCGGGGCCGAGCCCCTCCTTGAGGTCCGCCTTCGCGCCCTCCGCAATCCGGCGCAGGTCGCGCAGCGCGCGTCCAGCCTGCGCGGCGATCTTCGGCAGTTCGTTCGGCCCGAACACGACGAGCGCGAGCACCGCGAGGACCAGCAGTTTGCTCAAGGACAGGTCAAACACGCTCAGCTCTCCATCAGCAGTGGCTCACACGCGGGACCGCGATCGATACCCATGACCACTTTAAACCGTCTGGCCGGTCCAGGGGAAAGGTGGCCGCCCGACATCCTGGTCAGTGGAACGGGTCGACGAGGGCCGCCAGGCGGCCGAGCCCGCGCCTGAGCCGCAGGAGCAACCCCGGCCCGGAGTTCTGCGGCAGCGCCGCGACCACCTGTTCGACCGTCTGCGGCGGAGCGTCGGCGATGACCGTATAGACGAGGCCCCGCCCGGCCCAGGTGATGGAGTGCTCCGCGACGTAGACGGTGCGGCCGCCCAGGTCGACCGGCTGCCAGCCGGTCATCTTCGCCAGCGTGCCGCGCTGGACGAACAGCGAGACAACGGAGAGCCCGTCCGAGTAACCGAGGTCGACTACCTCGCCCGCGCCGGTCTGGCACTCCGCCGCCGTGTACAGCGACAGGCCGCCGGGCAGGGCATCAGGCAGCTGCCAGCCGCGGCTGTCCAATTGCATGACGAGCTTGGCAGGCACCGCGGCCTCAGCCCACGGCGATGAGACGGGGCTGGTCGCGCCCGGGGGCGCGGGCAGCGAGCCGAACTGAACCTCCACGAACACGTCATGGCTGATCAGCTGCGCGGATTCATCGAAGACGTCGCGCCGCAGCGGGACCATGGTCTTGGCGTCAAGCCAGAATCGCGCGGCAAGGCTCCCGTCGGCCCTGTGCAGCTCGACGATCAGCGCGGGCCTGCCGAGCACCGAGCCGGTGCCGCGGTACACCGCGACGTAGTGCTTGCCGAGCAGCGCGACAAGCGCCTTGGTGACCCCGAAGACGCCCTCAGGAGCCTGGCTGTCGATGTCGTACACCACATTGGGCTGGCTGGCTGTCAGCACCGTCGCGTCCGATGTCTGCGTGACCGTCAGGCCGCCGCCTTGGTGCCACACGTTGGAGATCATCGTGTCGGTGCCGTCGACACCGGTTTGCGCGATCAGTTCGACGCCCGCGTAGGACGTGTTCAGGTCTGCGGCGGCCGCCATGACGAGCATATGCATGCCGAGGTTCTCCTGGGCGCTGAGCGCGGCGCTGGCGGAGCCCTGTCCGCTCATGCCCGATACCTTCGCCATCTGCGCGACCACGTCGCGGAACCCGGCGGGACCGCCCGCGAGGACCGCCGGCAGCGCGACCGGCCCGGCGGTGCCCGCTGACGCCCGGCCGGCCTGCGAGGCCGCGTGATCGTGCCCGAGCAGCGCCAGCAGCGCGAGCACACCGGGCACGGTGATCGTCACGGCGGCGCTGAGCAGCAGCCGCGGGCGACGCAGCACGGACATCGCGGGCATCACGGCCTAGCCGTCGGCGCCTGCGTCGGGTCGGGGAACGGGACGTCGCCTGACGTCATGGCGTGTTCGAGAATGAACATCTCCAGTTGCGGGGTGATCTGCGGGCCGGGCGCAGACGTGCCGCCCCCCATGCTGAACGCTGCCGCGCCGACCCCGACGACGAGCAGCGAGACCGCGCTCAAGACCAGGTAACGTCCACGGCGGCGACGCGCGCGCTGGCGCCGGACGGCGTTCGGCGGCACGTCGGCGCCCTGGCGCCTGCCGGCCCGCCGTCCGCCGCGGTCACCAGGAGGCGCCGCCGAACCGGTCGACGGCCGCCCGTTGCGCTGCTCACGGCGCCTGCGCCGGGACTGCTCGCGCCTGAACCGGCGTGAAGGCACCGGTCCGCCCGGGCCCGCCATCGCCAGCAGCCGCCGGGTCAGGGCCTCGCCCGCGGCCTCGCTGGCCCCGTCCTCGTCGGCCCACGCCTCCGAGGCGGCGGCAAGCGCGCGCAGTTGACGCTTCAGCTGCCGCAGCGCTGCCGCCTCGGCGTGGCATCGCGCGCACGCCGCCAAGTGCGCGTTGGCGCGGTCTAGTTCGGCCCCGGTCAGCTCGCCGTCAACGAGGGCGGAAATCTGGTCGCCCAGATGGCTCATGGCTCACCCCCCGTCGCAGCTGGCCGCTTGCCCCCCGACCGCGACCCCGACCGCGCTGCCGGGCGGGCCTGCTGGCGCTCGCGGTGGGCGAGCGCCACCCGCAGTTGCGCCCGCCCGCGGTGGATGCGGCTGCGCACCGTCCCCAGCTTCACCCCCAGGGTCGCCGCGATCTCCTCGTAAGAGAACCCTTCGATGTCGCAGAGCACCACGGCGGCGCGGTAGTCCGGTGGCAGGGCGCGCAGCGCGGCCTGAACGTCGCCGTCGAAGTGCCGCTCGTCCCATGCCTGGGCCGGGGTCAGCTCGGTGCCAGGCAGCCGCTGCGCGACCTCCTCGCCAAGGCCCTCGAAACGAATCCGCTGCCTGCGCCGCGCACCGTCGAGAAACAAGTTGGTCGTTATCCGGTGGAGCCAGCCCTCGAACGTTCCCGGCGTGTAACTGGACAGCGAGCGGAAGACGCGGACGAATACCTCCTGGGTGAGGTCCTCCGCGTCGTGCTGGTTACCGGTGAGCCGGTAAGCGAGGCGGTATACCCGGGCGGAATGCGCTCGCACAATCTCTTCCCAGCTGGGCAGTTCCCACTGGGGTAGCTGTGACTGCGCTGTTTCCGCCCCCACGGCCTCCTCCACCGGCTCGCCACGCGCATGACGCATTCCGGCGATCACGACCATCCTGCACTGAATTCTTCTGCTATGCCACCCGGGAGAGGGTCTGGCTCATCGACTGGCTAACGGCCGACGGCGCCTTGAGGTTCCACGCGACAGCGAAATTGGCTAGGCTCACCGCGAGGGAAGCACGGCGAGAGGGGCAGTCATCAAGTACGACGAGGCGGAGTTCGCGGTAGAGGACGAGCCGCTGCTCACCGCCCGCGGCTGCGCGCAGGACCTCGGGGGGACGGAGCCGGTGACGCCGGCCACCGGCGCCGTGCTGCGGTTCTTCGCGGCGGCGATCGCCGCGCGGGCGGTCGTCGAACTCGGCACCGGCTGCGGCAGCTCGGGGATCTGGCTGCTGCGCGGCATGCGCGCCGGCGGCGTACTGACCAGCGTGGACACCGAACCGGAGTATCAGCGGACGGCGCGTAAGGCCTTCGCCCAGGCCGGATACGCGGCCAACCAGTCCAGGCTCATCCTCGGGCGTGCCCTCGACGTGCTGCCCAGGCTTTCCGACGGCGCCTATGACATGGTGTTCTGCGACGCGGACTCGCCCGCGTACCCGGAGTACCTGACCGCGAGCATGCGGCTGCTGCGTGCCGGCGGCATCGTCGTGTTCAACGACGCGCTGCCGGCGGGAGCCGGGCCGGGGGCGGAGGGCGCGCGCGAGGTCGCCGAGATGATCAGGATCGACGATCGGCTGATCCCGGTGCTGCTTCCCATCGCGGAGGGCCTGCTCGCCGCCATCAAAAGATAGGCAAATACACCGAACGGACAGCGGGTTCCAGTTCAGCGGGATGCATTTCCGGCAACATCTCAACCGGTGAGGACGACGGCGCTACGCGACGGCCGCCTGCAGGGCGTCACCTAGCTTCGCGGCCTCATCAGCCGACAGCTCAACAACGAGCCGGCCGCCGCCCTCCAACGGGACGCGCATCACGATGCCGCGGCCCTCCTTGGTCACCTCGAGCGGGCCATCGCCCGTCCGCGGCTTCATCGCCGCCATCCTGCATCCCCTTCCTCGCGCGCCTGCCTACCGCACGCATCCTCAAGTCCCCGCGGACCCGCCCCGGCGCAGCCCCTCGCGGGGGTTTGCGGGCGTTCGTCGCCCCGCGTGGACTGCACCTGAACGGTCCGTGCCAATCTCGGAACCGGTCAGCAACAATCGTGTCGATCCGTCGCCCTATTATCCCGTGTTCGGCGGCAGAATGGTAATGATCGGCTGCGCGCGCCGCCCGATGAGCACCTCATCCCGCCCTGCTGTGGTCAGCCCAGCCGGCCGCGCCAGTCAGCCCGGCGTCCCCGAGTTCCGGGCGCACCGACCCGGCGGCCCGCAGGCGCGGCGGCTAGTCCAGCGCTTACAGAATGTCCGCTAAGTCCCGATTTATCCCGCCCAGTTCGGCATGCCTGACCCCAGGGGCAGCCAAGGCGCCGGCGGTGTGGACCCCGCCGCCAATAGGCCCGCGATCTCGGGAAGTTAAGGGGCTGCGTCGCCGCTCCCTCGGGTGCATGTCACCTGGTCAGCTGATGTGGGTGTGAGCAGTGCGGCAAGGGTGCGGCAGGCTGGCCGGGGCCCGGGCGGCTGGCCGGCGGCCGTCTCAGATAGTGGGACGGCACCGGGAACTTAGGACCCGGGCCGCAGCTTTATTGCCCGTTTTATACCGATTTCCGGATGCCGCTCGGCTCCTATCTTGGCCAGCGCCCGCGGACCGCGCCCGGTATCGGTGGTTTGTCCGCCGGCAGACTGGGCGGCTTAAGTTCCTGGCATTGCAATAGCCTGGCGTTGTGGGCCTCACCGCCAGTCCGGGTGCGTCGCGGTCGCGGCCGGGTGCGCTTGCAACCGCCCGCGGGCAGCAGAAAACCCCGAACCCTGGGGTGGGTTCGGGGTTTTCACGCCCTGGGGTGGGTTCGGGGTTATCACGCCCTGGGGTGGGTTCGGGGTTATCACGGGTGGAGGTGGCGGGAATCGAACCCGCGTCCTTCAGGACCTCACCAGGTCTTCTCCGAGCGCAGCCTGCATCCGCCTTTCTCAGCCCCGGCGATCACGCAGGCAAGACGCCGACGGGCTCAGCCACTGTCTGTTTCCTAGCCTGCCCCGTGGCCGGGCCGGCTAGTTGAGCCTTCTAGCTGATGCCAGCACCGGGCCGAAGGCACTCCCGGGCTGACAGACCTATTGCTAGC